>JACSSI010000608.1 GCA_014879345.1 Anaerolineae bacterium
GCGCCAATAGTGGTTCAACCAAAGTCAGGTCAACGGAGTGGGTCACAAGTTCACCTCAAAGAAAAATGTGGGAATTTGTTTGATTGTAGGCGATTATGAGGCAAAATCAAGCGTGAAAAATTGTACAAACAAAAAGGCTTCTAGAGTGGCGAAACTGCTTCAATGGCAGGATCATATGATTCTTCAAAGAAGATACTCGCTTCCGCTCGACGACTGACAGGCAGCATCAATTTGAAGGTAGCACCATTATTCTCATTATTTGATGCTTTTACGATACCACCATGTAGTTCGATAATTTCACGCACAACGCCTAAGCCAAGTCCAGTCCCAGGTATTGTGGATTGGCTCACATTATGTCCGCGATAGAAACGGTCAAAAAGATGTGGTAAATCCTCTGGCGCAATGCCGACACCAGTATCAGCCACAGAAATAACGGCAAAATTGCCTTCTTGCTGTGTTGTAATGCAAATTTCTCCCGCTACTGTATAACTGATGGCGTTCCGAAGTAAATTTGAAATGACTTGTGCCAGTTGCAGCGGCTCTCCCCAAATGGCGGGTAGTTTTGCTTCAAGATCATAGGTGAGGATCAGGCCAGCTTGTGCCGCTTCTGCTTGATAAATCTTTATGGTGCGGTAGGAGATTTCGTTCAGGTCTACAGGTATATATTCAGCTTGTCGTAAGTGGCTGGTATATTGAGATTCATCAAAGATATCTTCAATCAGTTGGGACAATCGTTTGGTCTCCTGCTTGAGCACATTCATGTAATGTTGGCGTTTTTCTTCATAGCCACGTTCTAGCAAGTCCAGGTACATGGTGACGTTGGTTATGGGGGTACGCAGTTCATGCGAAACATCGGATATGAATTTGGTTTTCAGGCGGTCTAATTCTTTGAGACGTTCGTTGGCGTCTGCCAAAGCCTGTGTTCTGGAGGAAACACGATCCTCCAGTTCTTCTGTATACGCACGCAGTTCTTCGTAGAGACGTGCATTTTCCAACGCCAGTCCCACTTGTGAGGCGAAGGCTCTTAAGGTGTCTACATGCCCTTCGTGGTAATAATGAGGTTGTTGTTTTGATAAGGCAAACAAAGCTGAAATGACACCATTCACAAAAATAGGCACGCCTACCCAGGCTCGTGTTTGAGCGATGCCTTTGTCTTTCCGCCACCCTTCATATTGATATACATCTGGAATAATAAGTGGTTCCTGGTGGTCTATGATCCACTTTAGATTACGTGTCTCAGAGACTTTGAAGGAGAGGCTTGATACCTTTTTAAGGATTTCCTGACCATACCGTTCATATCCTTGTGTGTAACATATGTTGGCATCATCTCCCTCTATCAGAATGATGTGGGCAGAATCATAACGAATTGCCCGAGTTACTTGAACTAAAAGCAGTTGCAATATTTCGTCAAAGTCCAGGGTGGAGTTTAGGGCTTCACCGGTTTCGCGCAGCGCTTCGGCTTGTTCCCGTAGATTTCTTTCTCTTTGGTAGAGTCGTGATTGTTGCAAGGCTATTGCCAGCGATGTTGCAATTTCTTGTGCGATGGCAATGTGATCATCAGTGAATGTGTTTTTTTCTTTTGCGCCTAAGTTAAAGAAACCAATCAGTGCGCCTTGTGCCACGAGTGGTATTTTTATGTACGCTTTTACGCCTTCTGCTTGTATCTGTTTTCCAGTGTTTGTCTGAGGATTTGAAATTTCTATTATTTCTACAGGTATTATTGTTTCAGGTGCTTCTAGATTACGAATTTCAATTTCAGTCATGGGGAAGCTGTAGCCTGGGGAAACGGCCGTTTCTCCTTCCTGTATCACGGCCAACACAGTGCCTTGGCTTGTATGCTCATCAAGCACAGACACACTGGCACGGCTGCATGGCACTGCCTGGTAGACATAATCTAAAACGACACGGGCAATTTCATCGGGGGCTTGCTTGCTTAGAATGGCCTGGTCAATCGTATGAATCAGGTGCAAGCGGTTTGCATATTGCTCCATCTTGGCTTCTGATTTTTTTCGTTCGGAGATGTCGTGTTTGATGGCTATGTAGTTGGTGACGGTACCATCCCCATTGATGACGGGTGTGATGATTTGCTCTTCTGTATATAAACGGCCGTTCTTGTGCCGATTGATAACTTCCCCTTCCCAGATACGTCCACTGGAAACAGTCTGCCAGAGATTGGCGTAAAAAGCATCGTCATATTTACCCGATTTAAGAATCCTATGCGTTTGCCCAACTGCTTCCGCAAAATCATACCCTGTTAATTTAGTAAATGCTGAGTTCACCCATATGAAACGGCCGTTTATATCTGTAATCGCCACTGCATTGGCAGCCGCCTCTAACGCCGTCGAATGCAAAGATAGCACTTCCTCAATTTCCTTTTTATCCTCGATTTCACGCTGGAGTTGATTTTGCAGTTGTTCACCAAAATAAAACGCAATTTCAGCAAACAAAAAAATCATCACCGTTCCCACAACCAAATCAATCGCCACAAACAGCATCGTATGGCCGAGGAACAAGACATATAAAATTTCTAAAACTACCAAAGAAAAGACAGCACACAAAATGATAAAATATTTAAGCTGTCTCAAATTTTTGAAATATTTCATGACTCATCTTGTAAATGTCAACTGAGGACTTCACTACCCATACTGAATATTGTACGTTATTTGCTAGAGAAATAAATAGAACTGCAACATCAAGGTCACACGAACATGCCGTAAACATTGGCAGAAAATAACATCTACTAGCCCTCCGTCCCAAAACTCTTATAATGATGTCATCAGCATACATAATAAGCAGAGATATTTTGCCACAAGATACACCAAAGAACCTATTCTTCGCTGCCTTGAATTACTCGAGCACAAACCATGCGAGTCTGGCTAAATACCATCCTTCATCAATCATATCATGCCTTTTTGCAGAGACAATTTCATGCTAACGTTAGGCTCCTGTTTTAGAACCCACAACAAAAGACTCACCTATGCTTAACCTATTACAAGAAACACTCTTGTATGCTCAAAGTCATTCCGACGAGCTTGCAAGTGCTTTTCGAGACCATTTGCTGCTAGTTGGTATTGCTTTAGGCATTAGCCTCATGATCAGCATCCCCTTAGGTATATGGACATCTCGATCACGCATCGCTTCAGTTACAGTAATAAACTTCTTCAATGGCCTGCGTGTGGTTCCCAGTATCGCCATCCTATTCTTAGCTATCCCCTATTTTGGATTATCATTTACCTCGGCCGTCATTGCCCTCACTATCCTCGCCTTCCCGCCTATCCTCATTAATACAGATGCTGCGTATCGCTCTATCGATCCCGCTGTCAAAGAATCTGCCACCGGCATGGGCATGACCAGCAGACAAACGTTATGGCGCATTGAAACGCCGTTAGCCTTACCTGTTATTGTGACTGGCGTTCGCACTGCCACCATAGAGGTCATTGCCAGTGCTACTTTGGCCGCTTTTATTGGCATTGGCAGCTTAGGCTTGTTTGTGGTGCGTGGTTTTGCTTTGTATGACATTCCCATCCTGTTGGTTGGCGCTGTTCCAGTAGCCCTACTAGCACTGTCAACAGACCTGTTGTTAGGTGGTTTACAACGCTGGTTGCAACCACCATCGTAAGGGACAGACTTCTCAAGTAATCTAAGAACTGGGTTTCTATCCAAATTTTTCATTCCATAGGAGGAAAACATGAAAAAATCAAGTTGGTTGTTTTTATTAATTCTGGTGCTATCAACC
>JACSSI010000609.1 GCA_014879345.1 Anaerolineae bacterium
TCATCTTCACGTTTATGCTCAGTGCCGCGATCACGAATCCCAGATTAAATCTGGAAGCCAGCACAGCTTCTATCATGACACAAGTTTCAGCGTTAACGACCGATGTGCGCCGCTATATGTCGATCATGACCGGCGTCAATTTGATGGTGGGCCTGGGTGATGTCCTCCTTCTCTGGATTGTAGGCGTAGATTATGCCTTAATTTGGGGCTTGTTGTCCTGGGTAATGGGCTATATTCCAACAGTGGGCTTTTGGATTGCCCTGGTTCCGCCGGTGCTGCTTGCTTATTCGACATTGGGACTGCAAACGGCCGTTATCGTGTTCCTGGGGTACGTGCTCATCAATGGTTCCGTGCAAAACTTCATTCAACCGCGCATGATGGGGCAGGGCTTGGGCATATCCCCCGTTATCGTCTTCATTTCCCTTTTTGTCTGGGGCTGGCTGCTGGGTGGTATTGGCGCTATCCTGGCTGTGCCGCTGACCATGATCATTATCAGTGTGTTAAACAATTTCGACAATACCCGTTGGATGGCCACCTTGATGTCCACTCCGAAAGATGATGCAAACAAAAATGAAGAACATAAACATGCCCGAGAGAGACTGGATGATTTGTGGCAGCGGTCGAAGAGTCTCTTTGAGGGAAACGACCGCCAACCTGAAAGCAACGAAACCGTTGCTAATGTTACAAAAGAAAACAGTGAAAACAATGGATAATAGGAGAATTTTATGACAACTTATTTAGAAGTAACCCAAGCATTGATATCCGCCGGGCTATTGAGTGAAGCCGACCGCGAAGCGGCCGTTGCTATTTTGCGTGATCGCTTGATTGTAGCCGAGGCTGAAGAGACAAAGGCATTTGCCGAAGAAGATATGGATTATCAGGATAAGGTAATTGCCGATGCACGGGATTTGGCGGAAATAGATCTGGAAATGGGTCAAATTGAAGACCGGTTTATTCAGGCAGATGTCATTAACGCAGCTACATCCTTGAAAGAGTCTGACATGGACAAGATCGATGAAGCTGATGCTTATATTGCCATGGCTTATGAAGAAGCGGCAGCGGCATTATTGGCGGCTTTATTAATTGATGAAGCAAATGTCGAGGCAACGATAAATATCATCACGGAGATTTGGGTGACAACTGAGGAGGACGAAACAAAATGACATATGAAAAAGCGGTGCAAGCGTTGGTAACTGCTGGGCTGTTAGATCCAAAAAAGGTGAAAACGGCCGTTGCTGCTCTCAAAAAGCCAAATGTGGAATTCACCTATCCTGACTGGGCGCAAGCACTGGCCAGAGCGGGTCTGATCCCTGAAGCACAGGTGGATTCAGCCGCCAATGTCATGCAGGCAGTCGGCGAGAAAGAAGCGGAAGATGATCCGGACGACTTTGAAAAGGGTTTGGAAGATGCTGAAATTCTCTAGCGACAAAAGCAAAGATTGAACCATGAGCCAAGAAGGAAATGAGTTAACCACAACTGGTCTGCGCGTACCTCGTGCTGTATTCACCGGTGACTTGATTGCCGGTCTGGTGAACGCCATCGTGTCCATTCCAGGCGGCATCGCCAATGGTGTTTTGGCAGGTGTCAACCCGGTGTATGGTCTCTACTCCATGATAATCGGGACGCCCATCGCGGCCTTGTTTACCAGTTCTGTAATCATGAACGTGGATTCCACCAGTGCCACCTCTTTGGCTACGCTGGATGCCTTAACAGGCATCCCTGAAGAGCAGCAGTTGACGTATTTAATTGTCCTGTCCTTCCTGGTAGGCTTATTCATGTTAATTTTCGGCATATTAAAACTGGGATTTGTGGCCCGTTTCGTTTCTAATGCCGTCATGACCGGCTTTCTCAGCGGTCTGGGCATCCTGACAATTTTGAGCCAATTGACTGATCTCACCGGCTACGCCAGTAGTGCCAACCAAAAAGTGTTTCAGGCGGTTGATACATTCTTTCAGTGGCAGCAATTTAATTTCCCAACGCTTTTTATCGGGCTGTTAACCATCGCCTTGATCGTGGGTGTCAACCAAACGAAATTTGAACGGTACAGTTTTGCCGTTGGCGTTATCTTGACCACGATACTAGTCTTTATTTTGGGATTAGATTCAGTCGCCGTTGTCGGTGACACCATCGACATCCCCCGTTCCTTGCCTGCTTTGAACCTGCCCACGCTATCATTAATACCGCCGATGATTTTACCGGCGCTCACTATTGCCATCATAGCCCTGGTGCAAGCGGTCGGTGTCAGCCAGAATATTCCCAATCCTGACGGGAATTATCCGGATCCGTCAGGAGATTTTCGGGGGCAGGGCGTGGCCAATATGGCTGTGGGTCTGGTGGGCGGCTTGCCGGTGGGCGGCTCGGTTTCGGGAACAATTCAACTCCAGAGTATTGGCGGCAAGTCACGCTGGGGCAACATCTTTACCGGTGTATTTACGGCCGTTTGTGTCATGTTAATCGTCCCGTTTATCGAAGAAATTCCGATGACAACTCTGGCCGGAACGCTGATCGTTGTCGGTGTGCAAATGATCAATAAAGAGGGTATTGAAAGAGTGTGGCGCACAGATTGGGTACCAACGGCTGTTATGATCATCACCTTCCTCATTACGCTTTTTGCCCCCCTGCAAATCGCAGTTGGCGTCGGCGTTATCTTTTCCGGGATCATGTTCGTTTACCAATCCGCTGATGAAGTCCGCATCGAGCGCGTTGTGTCGCAACCAGACGGAACATACGCCGAAGAAGCTGTGCCGGATGAGCTAAGCAGCAAGGAAGTTATGGCTCTGTTACCAGTAGGAAGTCTGTTTTTTGCTGGGGCTGCCAACTTTGAGAGTAAGCTGCCAGATATCGGCGATACCCGTCGCGCTGTCGTGATCATCATCTTGCGCGACCGAGACAAAATTGGCAGCACGTTTGTACGTGTCATTGACCGCTATGCTCAAAAACTGGATGCCACCGGCAATAAATTGATATTGGCTGGAGTCAGTGAAGGCGTTATGGAGCAGTTAGAGGATACGGAGCTGATGGATTTGCTCGGTCATGAGGACATTATCCCCGCAGATCCGCAGTTTTTTGAATCACTCAACAAGGCTGTATCGGTGGCGCAAGTGTGGATTGACACGGAAAAAGATAGTTAAAAACCAGTTGGAAATTTACACTGGATGTTATGAAGCTGTGGACAATTGACACTTGGCTCACATCGATTCGTGAGAACGATCAGCTAAGTATCTGGCAAGAAAATAAAGATGAAAACGACCTATTATCAACTTTCTGAAAACTCTTTTATTACTGTGATCGATTGGCCTGGTTGGGATGTTGTCTGGGCAAACAAAGACGCAAGAGAACCCTATTGGATCGTCGTCGAAGACGTCACGCCGACAGATCTAGCAGAACGCTTAAAAAACCTAAATCTACATCCGCTGATGATGGAGGATTGTTCATCCCCTGACCACAGCACATTGGTGGATCGTTATTCAGATGCTATCTATATTGAATTTCCTACCAACGCAGACTGTGAATATGGTGAAGTTGCCTACCTTTCTATTCTTTGCCTTTCTGATTTAATCATTGCCATCAAACGAGGAGAGGTGGAACAATTACCCAGTTTTATTACCTCTTTACAACAAGATCATAAATTAATAAAGGGCAACACCGCTAACTTGCTTTACTTGCTAATTGATTTCTTCACGGATAAGACGATTACCAAAAGCCTGGTTTACAGACAGCAGTTGAATCGCTTG
>JACSSI010000610.1 GCA_014879345.1 Anaerolineae bacterium
CGGCGCGTGCCGCGTCGATGAAGCCGTTAATTTCGTCTACCGCTTCCCCTTTTACCCGCTGCGCAATCAAAAACGCGCCGATTTGGGCATCTGTGGCGCTGCCGTTGAGCATGAGACACAGGGCATCATAGGCTTCGTCGTGGGTCAGGTCACGTTTGAGTTTTTCACCCCGCCCTACGGCTTTGATGTAGGGGATGAAGGCCGTCGTAGGGCGTAGGGCGTAGGGCGTAGGGGTTGCGGTTGACGGGGTCATTAGACGGCTGGCTCCAGTTGAGCGATGTTGAGTTCTGCCAATGTCGGGGCGTTGGCGATGGTGGCCTGGAGGGTAAACGGCCGTTTCACCTCATCAGAAACAGTTGCCAGCGTTATCTCATCTGTCCCGTACACTTCAGCCAGCACGGCGATGATGTCGTCTTGCAGGGCAGCCAGCGTTTCTCGCGTGTTGGGCGTATTGAGCCGGTCGGCGAAGGTCAGCTCAAGCTCATCGGTGCGGAAAGCCAGGTTCAGGCTCTCGTCGGCGCTCAACACCTGTGCCGCCTGTACCGCCAGGCCAATGACGAGGTGCAGCCGCTGTTTGAAATCGTCGGTGGGCCATTCTCGTTTGCGCGTATACAGGAGACCGGAACGGCCGTTTGCCTGATCTAGTGAATAATCGCCTTCATGCCCAATAATCAAAATGCCCGGGCCATCTGGTACGTGTTTGTAATCAGCCACGTCGATGAGCAAGCCGGGAACCGCCTGTGTCTGAATCCAACGGTGGAAAACGGGGACGATGGTTGGTAAGGAAACGGCCGTTTCCTCTGTAACAAATAGTTTTGCATTTATTCTGTGTGGAATCATTTCTACTCCAATAAAGACCTGACAGGTTTATTGACCCTCTGGTCTTTCCATTAACTCTGCTCGGGCGCACATCTCGCCGCCGCGTAACATTAGTAAACCTGTCAGGTCTATGACCACCCAAGACCTGACAGGTTTATTGACCCTCTGGTCTTTCCAATCTCTCTGCTCGGGCGCACATCTCGCCGCCGCGTAACGTTAGTAAACCTGTCAGGTCTAAACCTGAGCCTGTGCCGCCAGCTTCGCATCGCAAGCGTGCGCGGCTTCAATAAATAACTGCGCTTCCTGAATGGCCTGACTGGCCGTATCAGCATTCACCACCGCTGGCGGATTCTCGTAGCGGTCAAACAAATATTCCGCAAACTTGCCTTTAGCGAAGGGGTCAAAAAACAACTTCGTATCATAATAACGGCTGCGGAATTCGCTGATGATGCGTTCCGGGTCATCGCCCACATCCAGGAATTGGTTGCGTACCAGCGCCCGTGCGCCCAAGAGCATGGCATTGTTGGCGAGTTGATTGGCTAACCCATAATCACCCTCATCCAGGGCAATCATCGCTTCAAAATGCTGGCCTTCCGCCTTGGCAATTTCAAACGAAAACAGCGACACAATTTCTCCCGCACATTCGCCCACGCCAATATCGCCAATAGAAAACTCACGCGGATCGCCCCAATCGGTATAAAAAGAGCGGTTTTCCAAATAGGCAGGAACGGTTTGGAACGGCTGAATCAGGGTGCGGATTTCTTTTTTGCCCAGGCGCGTCACCCAATCCTGGAAGATTTCTGTGTCTTCGCGTTCAGCCACGTACCGAGTGGTAATCGCTTCCAGCACATCGGGAATGGCTTTAGACGGCACAGCGCCAATAGCCAGCCCGTAGCTGCCGCCATTGTCGCGCCAGCGCCCGCCCAAAACCACCTGGAAATGAGGCACAGTGCGGCTGTCGCGGCGGCGGCTGTTGCCAAAGAAGCCAATGTCGGCCACATGGTGCTGGCCGCAAGAGTTGAAGCAGCCGCTAACCTTAATGCGCAGTTCTTTGACGGGGGCGGGCAGACTGTCGATTTTGGCTGTCAACTGCGTGCGCAGTTCGCCAGCCAGGCCGCGAGAAGAGGCGATGCCCAGCTTGCACGTATCTGTGCCAGGGCAGGAGGTGATGTCTACAATCGTGCCTGCACCTGCCGCGCCCAGTCCGATGGCGGTGAGCGCTTCATAAACGGCAGGCAAATCGGCTTCAGACACCCAGCGCAAGACGATGTTTTGCTCCACGGTGGTGCGGATATTGTCGCCAACGTAGTGGCGGGCGATGTCGGCCAGTTTGAAAGCCTGGTCGCTGGAGAGGTCGCCCAGGGGCAGGTTGACGGTGACGGTGTAGTAACCATCCTGACGTTGAGCGTAGGTATTGGTTTCAGCCCAGGCCAGGTAGTGGGGGGATAAGGTGGCGCCATTGAGGGAAACGGCCGTTTTCAAAGGTTTCTCCTCATAATCCGGCAAGTCAGTCAGGAAAGCCGTCCAGCGATCATCATGGGGCATGGTGGGCAGCTCTTCATCCACGAGCCGAGTAAACTCTTCGATGCCCAGGTCGGCTACCAGAAACTTGATACGCGCCTTGTTGCGATTCTGCTTTTCGCCCAGCCGGGCAAAGACGCGAGAAACTGCCTGCACCACCGGCAAAATCTGATCTTCCGTGACAAAGTCATAAAGCACTTTAGCGTTGTGGGGAATCGTACCCAACCCGCCGCCCACGTAGATGCGGAAGCCGCGTGTAGGCACACCGTCCACCTCCTGGATGCGAGCCAGCAGGCCGAAATCGTGCATGTTGACCAGTCCACACGCCTCATGTTCACAGCCAGAGAAGGCGATTTTGAACTTGCGCCCAAAGTCTTGAATATCGTCGTGGCCGAGCAGGAAGTCCGCCATGGCCTTGGTGTAGGGGGTCACGTCAAAAGTTTGGGTGCGGCACACGCCAGCCAGAGGGCAGGCGGTGAGATTGCGCACAGAGTTGCCACACGCTTCCTTGGTGGTGATGCCCACTGCGCCCAAACGCCGCATCAAGTCGGGGGTGTCTTCGATATGGACGTAGTGGAATTGAATATCCTGGCGGGTGGTGATGTGGAGAATGCTGTCCGCGTATTCGTCGGCGATTTGCGCCATCACATCCAGTTGTTCAGCGGATAAACCGCCAAATGGCACCTTGATGCGCTGCATACCAGGGGCGTCCCAAATGGTGTCGGGCCCTTTGGTGCCTTCGGGGAAGTTAAGGGGGCGGGTGGTGATGCCGTCGTGGCGTTGGCCGTTGTCGTAGCGTTGGCCGTAAACACCCTGGCGCAGGCGCGTTTCCGCAAAGACTTTCTCGGGAATTCTATTTTGCTGCCGTAGTTCTAGCTGGTTTTCGAAGATGTCAATGTCGCTGAGCCACACATCAGGGATTCGCGCTGCTAGCAGATCTTTCCAGGTTGTTTCGGTCATATTAACTCCTCTAAAAATGATGAAGGATGAATTGGTTTAATGATGCTTTGTTTGCCTTGTTTTAAATTCTTCAAAAAAAAAGCCCTGGAGCAGTCTCCAGGGCTTGAATCACACATTGATGCGGGCCTTGACTGCTTTTTGTTGTGTGCAGGAGGCCGTTGTTGCGAATGAGGGTGTTATAAGATGGTGTTTTTTCCCATGACGCATGTGACAGCGAGCCCCTGCTGGGGACACATACAACACATACACATTTGGGAACCGTTCATCTTTTTAATCATCATGTTATTGATTAGTTTTACTTGGTTTATTGATTAGTTTTACTTGGTTAGATAGACCATTGCGCAAAGAAAAACTTATTGCAAACTAACTTTGTCCATAATTAAATCTTATCATATCTCTGCCTGGTTAATATTGTCAAATTATTCTAAAAAATG
>JACSSI010000611.1 GCA_014879345.1 Anaerolineae bacterium
GGCACTGTGCTGCTTCATGATTGGATGTATGAAAGCCGCTTTTTCTTTGTGGATAATCTGACATTTATGGGCGCGAGAATTGTCATTTGTGATCCGCACCGTGTGATTGTTGATGGCGGCAGTAAGCTTCATGCCAGCCCGCAAGGTGTGCCTAGTCCAGACATTCGAGCTGGTATGGCGATGGTGTTGGCGGCACTCTGCGCTGATGGCACCAGTGTCATCCATAATATTCAACAAATTGATCGTGGATACGAGAATATTGAGCAAAAACTGCTGGGTTTGGGGGCGAATATCCGGCGAGTTGAATAGTGGTTTTAAAAGGCTGAAGGCAGAATGAAGTAAAATTCGCTGCCTTCGCCGAGAACACTGTGAACACCAACTTCACCGTTAAGTTTTTGGCTGATGCGCTGCACAATTGACAGTCCAAGCCCGTGTCCCTGAATTCTTGTTTGCCCGATGCGTACAAATTCTGCAAAGAGCCGTTTTTGATCTTCTGGATCAATGCCAAGGCCATTGTCTTTTACCCAAAAACGAACACGGCCATCGGTTAATGTTTCACCGCCAATTTCCAGTTTGGGCGGGTTTCCCCCATATTTAATGCCATTGCTCAAGTAGTTGACCCAAATTTCTTCGACCCAGGGTGCATAGCCTACTGCTGTAGGCCAATTTGTAGCCACCGATATCTCAGCCTGATATTCAGCAATCATATATGTCAGCCGATCTTGGGCGGTGAGGAGGATGGCTGCCATGTTCAGCGGAGACAGGTTGATGTTTTGCTTACGAACTGTTGAGAGCAGTAGCAGCTCGTCTATGATGTTGGCGGCTTTATTGCCTGCTTTTTGTATTTTGCGCAGATGTTCCGCGCGGTGTTCTTCGCTTATGCGATCATTGGCGTCAACGAGAAAATCTGAAAAGCCAACGATGAGGGCTAGTGGATTTTTGAGATCATGGGCGACGGTGTGGGCGAAGGCATCCAGTTCGGCGATTTGCTCGTTGAGGTTTTGTTGGAGTTTACGGATTGTAAGATGGGTTTTTACTCGTGCCAGCACTTCTTCGGCGTGGAATGGTTTGGGAATGTAATCAACCCCGCCAACGGCAAAGGATTTTACTTTGTCTTGAATGTCATCTAACGCGCTGATAAATATGACGGGGATATCACCCGTGCGTTCGTCGGCTTTGAGTCTCTCACAAACTTCGTAGCCATCCATTCCTGGCATCATGACGTCTAAAAGGATGAGATCGGGAGGGGCGGAATGGGCGGAGGCAAGGGCAGCTTTGCCATCTCGGGCAGGACGCACGAGGTAGTTGGCATTCACCAGGATGCTGGCTAAAAGCCGGAGATTGGCGGGTGTATCATCGACGATGAGAATGCTGTCTTGTTGGGCTGTCACTGCTGTTGTCCTAAAGGTTTGTGATCTGTCTGATTCAGTGATTTGTATGCAAGATGTCTAGTATTTTACCGTATTCGAAATCATCAGCCAGTTGCTGAAATTCTTGCGCCAGGGTTGGCTGGTATTGGCTTGTTTGGGTGATGAGGTGATCCATTTCTGTCATGTTGGTTTGTAGGGCAGCGTTTTTTAGATTGTTTTGCAGGGATTCGGGTAGGGAGGCAACGGCCGTTTTCCATTGATCTTCTGCTTTGCCGCTGCTGCTGGGGGTGGTAACGGCCGTTTCTGCCACTGCATAAACATATTCTACCCCAAGATGTCTGGTTAGTATCTCGAAAACTTCCTCTGTTCGAATCGGCTTACGCACGAAGTCATCAAAGCCGCAATCCATAATATCGCCAAGTTCTTCAGCGAAAGCACTGGCTGTGGTAGCGACAACAATTGTATCTGTATCTGTTTCGGCCGTTTTGATTAACTCGGTGGCAGTACAGCCATTCATATTGGGCATGTGTAAGTCCATCCAGATGAGGTGTGGCTGCCAGGATTGCCAAAAATCAAGCGCTTCCTGTCCATCTTTGGCTTCCATCATCTGAAATCCGAGTGGCCTGAGCAGTTGAACCAAGATTTGCCGACTTTCAGCAATATCATCAGTTACTAAAATGCGGAATTCTGGCTGATTTGGCTTAAGGGCTATCACTTCTGGTGATACTTTTTTGATATGGCTGATGGTATCAATGACGCCGATTTGGATGTTGAACTGGAAGAGTGCGCCATGACCTTGTTTATCTTGCATGTTGCGGGCAGTCATTTCGCCCCCTAGTAACTGGGCGAATTGGCGGCTGAGGGTAAGCCCAAGACCGGTGCCTCCGCCAGATTGGCGTCCGGCTTCTGCCTGAACGAAGGCTTCAAACATGGTATCTAGCTCTTCTGGGGCGATGCCAGGACCGGTATCTTCAACGGCGAACAGTAGTTTATGGATAGGCTCTGATTGGGGGGAAACGGCCGTTTCCTGAGTATAATCCACGCGTAGCATCACATAACCAGCATCCGTAAATTTGAAGGCATTGTTAAGCAAATTGATAAGAATCTGCCGCAATTTCATTTCATCCGTGCGGATATAGCGTGGCGTTTCAGGATGACGTTCAAAAATCAGGCGGATTTCCTTTTCCTGTGCTTTCAAGCGGAACATGCCTTCGATATCAGTGAGCAGGCTGTAGAGGTCAAATTCACGTTCGTTGATGGTCATGCGTCCCGCTTCAATCTTGGACATATCCAGAACCTGATTGATAAGCCCTAATAAATGTTCCCCACTACGAGAGATAACCTGGAGATTTTCACGCACTTGTGGCGATACTTCCTGGCTGCGTGTCATCAACTGTGAATAACCCAAAATTGCATTGAGCGGGGTACGCAGTTCATGACTCATGTTTGCCAGGAATGTGCTTTTGGCACGATTGGCCGATTCAGCTTCCTCTTTTGCCGCTTCTAGGGCTACCTGGGTGCGTTTTCGTTCTTCAATTTCTCCTTCCATTTGGTTCATGGTGAATTGAAGCCTGGCGGTCATCAGGTTGAAATGTTCGCCCAGGGTTGCCAGTTCGTCACCGCTGCGGATTTCTACTGGCTGGGATAGATCGCCTTCGCTGACACGCTGGGTGGCGTTGACCATATCTTGCAGGGGGTCTGTGATGCTGCGGCTGAATAAGAGTGCCAGAATTAAGCCGACGAGAACGGCAACATTGGCAACCACCACTCCTTGATCCCGAACGGTTTGGATTTTTGCCGCCAGAGGAGCAGTTGGTAGACCAACGGCAATAGCGCCCACGGTTTGGGAGCCTAACATGACGGATTTTCCGGCAATGAGCTGTTCGCTTTCCCAATCGTAACGTGTTGAGGAACTGGCTAAAACTTGGGTGCCGAATGGATCTGGTGAAATGTTAAAACGTTGATCCGGGTCTAGCGCGTCGGCAACGATGCGCCCTTCATCGTCATATATGCGGCCAAATGTGACGACTTTATATTTTCCCAAATCGACCATCATGTCGTTGAGGAAGTCGGCATCGAGGAAATAGAGGGAATCGGCTGCACCGGCCGCCAGGGTATTGAGCAAGAGTTCGGCTTGTTGTTCTAGCTCAGCCTGAAAGTTTTGCCGTTCACGTCGGATGGAGATGAGGGTAACGGCCGTTACCACCAGCACAACGATGAAGGTGATAGTTACAGTTAATTTGAGGGCGAGCGGCCAACTTCTCCAGGAAAACTTTTTCATTCTTTTTCTTGTACGAGTGCGTAAAGTTCTCCCATGCGTTCTAATGATTTTTGGGCACCGTCAGGAAATTCATCGAACT
>JACSSI010000014.1 GCA_014879345.1 Anaerolineae bacterium
CCGGGATATTTTACGCCGGAAGATTCATGCCTGGTAAACCCCCGCACGTGCATTTCATAGATGACCAGGTCTTCTGCGGGAATACACAGGGGACGGTCGTCTACCCAGTCGAAATCATCGTAGATAAGTAAACCGCGATGTTGAAATTGACTGTTGTTGACGGGTTTTTTGCCCCAAACATTACGCCCGCTAATTGCTTTGGCGTAGGGGTCTAGCAAGACTGTTTTTCGGCTGAAGTGATGTCCTTGATGAGGGGCGTAAGGGCCTTCGAACCGAAACCCATACTCGATGTTTTCATGATCCAGCTCAAATACGACCATGGCAAATACGTTGCCGATATGAAATGCTTCAGGGAAGGGAATTTCGCCAAATGGCTCGGCGGCACCTCCTTCAAACAGAACCAGCGTGCAAGCGGTGGCGTGGCGGGAGAATATGGCGAAATTAACGCCACCCGGTACAAATGTGGCGCCAAATGGGTATGGGCGACCAGCACGGAGCAGGAAGTTTTCGTAACGATGTGTGGGGTATACGTCTATTCGATCCATTATTGATTGAGTGCGGCTGTGCCTTCTTCAACACTGTTGTAGGCAGTAAAAAATTCCAGGAAACCGGTGATAGACATGGTATCTTTGACCATTTCTTGCAGGCCCGTTAGCACAACGTGTCCGTGCTGCTCTTCTATTTGACGGTAAAAGAGCAGGAGCAAGCGTAAACCGGCGCTGGACATGTAAGAAACATGGCTGAGGTCGAGTAAGATTTTGCAATCAGGGGCAATGAGGGGCAGGATTTTTTCTTGAATGCCCGGGGCAGTCTGGCGCTGCAATTCACCGCTTAAACTCACAATGATAACGCCTTTTTCTTCGCGTATTTCGATTTCCATAGAGATAACCTGTTTTCGGTCGGTGGGCAACCTGGTGGTTGGGTATCAAATCTGGCGTATTATAGCAGAAATAGACGTTTAATGAATGAATGGAAACGGCCGTTTCCCCCAATTTGATGTTACACTTAAATGTCATGAAACCACTTGTGATTCCCCTGACAAACGAAAAAGCCTTATCTGTGCCTCTGGTGGGCGGAAAAGCGGCTGCTTTGGCCAGGTTGATTCAGGCTGGATATCCGGTTCCAAATGGTATTTGTGTGACAACGGCCGTTTTCCAGCAAGCCCTCCAGCCTTTCCAAACCATTATCCAAACACGACTAACTCAGGATAATGTGGCAGATTCGGCTGAACGGATCACGACACGCTTGAATAATTTGGCTTTGCCTGAGGTGGTAAGTGTTGAACTAGAAAATGAACTGGCAGCGTGGTTGGCTGAAGGTAAAACTGTGGCTGTCCGTTCCTCTGCCACGGCCGAAGATCGCGCTGATGTCAGTTTTGCCGGACAATATGA
The DNA here is from genome assembly GCA_014879345.1 of Anaerolineae bacterium. Taxonomy (GTDB): domain Bacteria; phylum Chloroflexota; class Anaerolineae; order Promineifilales; family Promineifilaceae. Next base: position 1,392 of record JACSSI010000014.1, read on the forward strand.
GAGCTATTTGGGATTGCGTGATTTTGAAGCAGTGGAAGCTGCCATTCTCAATTGTTGGCGTTCCTTCTTTACGACCAATGCGCTGGCGAGCCGGGCTGATGCCGGTGGATTTATACTGGATGATGGTATGGCAGTGCTAATCCAGCCCATGATTGCATCTGAATGTGCTGGCGTCTGTTTCTCATTGGATCCAGTGGCACAGAAACGGGGCCATATGGTGGTGAATTCCGTGTGGGGATTGGGGCCGGGTGTAGTTGATGGTACCGTGCCGACCGATACGGATTGGGTGACTTGGGATCGGGCTGGTTTTCACGTGCTACAACGGCAAACTGTTGCCAAACAGGAGCAAGTAGACGTAGATGAGAAAGGGGCGCTTTGCCTGAAACCCGTGCCAAAGTTGTGGCAACGTACTGCCTGTCTTCCAGAAAAATGGCTGCTGCGCCTGGCACAATTTGCCGTTTCGCTAGATTCGTTTTTTGGTTGTCCGCAAGATATTGAATGGGCGGTAGCAAACGGCCGTTTATGGATTCTACAATCTCGTCCCATCACCGCCTTGTCCCCAGAATATGCCCAATCTGCGCCGTTTCCAGTCAACTGGCAGTCTCAGGCTGAGGCGCAACGGTTATGGCGGTTGATGTTATACAGCCGGAGCGCAAAGCCACCGCTGCCATTGGAACATGATTATATTGCTATTTTAGAAAGCGTACGGGATGAAACCTGCTTGTTTTTAGGGGTGGATGCGAATCAAGCGGTGGAAATAATAAACGGCCGTGGATATGCTTGTGCCATACCGCTCAATCTGACGGCGGCTGACAAACAAGTGCGTCAAGCTGCGCAGGAAGATTTGAAAGCACGTCTGCAAAAGCAAGGAATAACTTCCTGGGAATATTGGGGGCCAGAACTGGTTCAAGCTGTGAATCGGCTGCGCCAATTTGACATCAATAAAACGAATGGAGCCGCATTAGCCGCGCATGTGGGGCAAACGGTTGCCGTTTTAAGACGAGCCTGTGCTATTCATCCGCGCCTCTGGTTCAAACCGCTTCCGTCCTATTTTGCAGCATTTACGGCCGTTACGGGCATAACCGGTTCAGACGCTGAATCTTTGGCTTACCAACTGCTCGACAATGAAGAAACTCACCTGACGCGGTTGGTTGATGGCTTGTATGACCTGGCTGAGATGGTACGGCAGGAAACGGCCGTTTCTGCCCTGATTAAGCAACCGACCAATACTGTAATGGCAGACCTGGCTGCTTTGCCCGAAGCTGCCGACTTTCTGGCTCGATTAGACTTGTTCTTACAAACATATGGAGAACGACTAGGGGAAGGGTATGGCAGTGAAATGACGGTGTGTACCCCGACATGGGGGGAAGACCCTGCGCGTGTCTTGCAGCTTGTGGCCTCCTATTTAGATTCCAAAATGGAACCACCGGCACTAAGTCGTGACCGCGCTCGGAAGCAGCGAGATACGCAAGTGGATGCTTATTGTCAGGCATGTGCAGATGAAACGGCCGTTTCTGAATTCCGTCACCAACTGGCGTATGCCCGCAAAAATATGACTGTTCTTGAAGAGCATAACCACACGATTGAACAAGCGTGTGGCGGGCAGTTACGCATGGCGATTATGGCAGCGGCAAAGTGGCTGGTGGCGCAAAAGATAATGACGAATCCAGATGATATTTTCTGGCTGACTTTTGTCGAAATCGAAGAAGCATTAAGAAATCCAAGCCAAACGGGGATAACGGCCGTTATTAAACAGCGTCAGCAGCAATATGCAGTTTGGGCAGCATTATCACCACCGCCAATCGTGGGAATTCCTGATGCGGGTTTAGGTGAACGGCCACCTGCTGCTGACGACATCACATCTGTAAACACAAATCATGATGAAGTGCGTGGAATTGGTGCCAGCTCGGGTCAAGTTCAGGGGCGAGCGTGTCTGATGCTAGACCCCTTTACACTGCCTTCAGACCTGGCCTTTGGTGATATTCTGGTTGCGCCCAATATTGGCCCCATCTGGACACCGATATTCCCTATGTTAGGCGGCTTGGTGCTTGATAGCGGCTCGATGGGGCAACATGCGGCCGCCACAGCGCGTGAATATGGCGTAACGGCCGTTGTGGCAACCGGCAACGCGACTCAACTTATTCCTGACGGGGTGCTGCTGCTGGTGGATGGTGAAAACGGCCGTGTGCAAATTCTCCAAACCTAACTTAGGGCAACACGTCGGAAACGGCCGTTTCCAATATCCCGACCATCTCATCAACCTGCGCCTCATCAATGATAAGTGGTGGTCCCAGCATAATCAAATCACCCTTCATGCCATCGACACAGCCATGCGAATAATACACAATGAGACCCAACTCAAAGGCACGGTCTTCAATCTGTGTGGCAATATGGTCGCCAGCAGAGAATGGCTCTTTCGTGGTTCGGTTTTGCACAAACTCCAATGCCCAAAACAGACCGCGTCCGCGAATATCGCCAACATGGGGGTGTTCGGCAAAGGCGTGGTGCAGTTTTTGATGGAGATACGGGCCGAGATTGGCCGCATTTTCAACGAGATGCTCTTGTTGGATAATAGTGAGCGTTGCTAAACCAGCCGCTGCGCCGACGGCATGGTGGCTGTACGTGCCACCGTGATTAAAATCGCCCAGCACCTGTTGAATCTGGTTCACATCGCTGCCAGAGGCCGCAATCCAGCCTAACGGGAAATAGCCGCTTGCCGTGCCTTTAGATGTTACCAAAATATCTGGCGTTACTGCCCAATGGTCAATGCCCCACCATTTACCCGTGCGTCCCATGCCCACCAGCACCTCATCGGCGATAAGCAGCACGCCGTAGGTATCACAAATTTCACGTATACGCGGCCAATAATCATCGGGCGGCACGATGGCGCCTAGCCCGGCGCCGCTGATCGGCTCGGCAATGAATCCGGCTATGTTTTTAGATCCATACGCCAGTATGACCTCTTCCAGCCGGTCAGCTAAGTCACGCCCGGAGGCAGGGAAATGGTAGGGATACGGATGGCGGATGTGGGGCATGTCTTGCATCATGCCCATGTAGGGTGTGCGCAATCCTGCCCGTCCGCTGACGCTGAGTGCGCCCAACGTCATGCCGTGGTAGCTCTGAGAACGGCCAATGATGAGTGACCTGTTGTGCTCGCCGCGTGCCATCTGGATTTGTCGTGCCAGTTTGATGGCACCTTCGATAACTTCAGAGCCGCTGCTTAAATAGTAGAAACGGGCATCCGGGATTGGCACGATTTTGGCAAGTTCGCTGGAATAATCTTCGACTGCCTGACTGGTGAACATGGTGCCATGCACGTAAGCGGCCGTTTGTGCCTGCCGGGTCATTGCTGCCACAATCTCAGAACGGCCGTGGCCGACGTTAACGACCAGCGGCCCGCCAGAACCATCAAGATAGCGTTTGCCGCTTTGATCATAAAGATAAATACCTTCACCATGTGAAATCATGGGGCGGGCATGGTTCATTTTTCGATAAAAAACGTGTCCTTGGGGGTGTTTGTAGAGGTTAGTCATGAGATTTTCACCTTATGCTGGCTCAAACCTGACAGGTTTAACGAGGGTCTGGAAGGCAGAGGAAATAAAAATGGTAAGCCTGGCTTAATTTCCAATGAGGTTCTGAAACCTGTCAGGTTTTGCGTAATATCTGGTTTAAACCTGACAGGTTTATTGAGGCTTTGGAATGATGACGTAATAGGAATGGCAAGCTTGATTTGTTTGCCAATAAGGTTGTGAAACCTGTCAGGTTTTTGCATGTTACCGATATAGCCCTTCTATATCTAGTTGTAAACGGATGATGTCCAATTCTTCTTGAGAGGGTGGTGTCATCTCTTTAAGGTCAGGTGAAACGCGCAGTGTCCAGCCGATATCTGCCTGAATGCTTTCCACTGTTTCACCCGCAGCGATTTCGATTAAGGTCATTTCTTTTTCTGGATTATTGAAATCGAACAGGGCGCGGTCGGTGATGACGAGGGAAGGGCCTTTGCCTGGAATGCCCAGTTTGGCTGACTGGTTGCCGCCATCCAAATGACCCGGACTGGTGATGAAATCGAGTTTGTCTACAAAAGCGCGTCCTTTGAGGCGCATGATCATGAGGATTTCTTTGGCGTTAATAGCAATTTCGCAAGCGCCGCCAGAGCCAGGCAGCCGCACTTTTGGATTCGCGTAGTCGCCGATAACAGTGGTGTTTAGGTTGCCAAAACGGTCTATCTGAGCGCCGCCCAGCAAGGCAACATCAACCAGTCCGCCTTGCAAGTAGTACATGAATAAATCAGCCATGCTGGTGACGGATGTGGCGTTGCTGACAAGGGTGGGGTCTCCGATGGAAAGGGGCAGGCGGGCTGGTTGTGCGCCGAATACGCCGCTTTCATATACCAATTCTATATCGGGTGAGTGGCTGCGCCGTGCCAGATTGCAGGCAATGTTGGGCAGACCCACGCCAACAAATACGACTCGGCTGCCTTTCAAGGCGCGGGAAGCGTTTACGATCATTAGTTCAGAGGGAGTGGAATTCATGGATGTGCTCCTGAAATTTTATGCAACACAGAGAAAGGTAAGGTAACGGTCGCATAACTTCTGTGTTGGTATACGCAATGTTTGCGTTGGTGTCGTCAAGTTTCTGGGATTCTCAATAGTGTGTCAAGTGATAGATGTCATATCCTGTTACTCTTTTGCTACCGATTTTTCTTTATGCTAGAATGGCTGGATATTATTCGTGATTTTGGCGATGTTTTTGACGAGGCATGTTATGCAGCCAAGTACAGTAGCGATTTTATCTGTCACTGAGATTTTTCATGATTTTAACCAAACGCAGTTGGAGTTGGTTGCATCTATTTGTGAGCCTTGTTTACATCAGAAGGGTGATATTGTTCTGGAAGAATATGATACAACGAAGGCGCTTTATGTGATTGGGCGTGGCAGCGTGGAAATTATTATGAGTCCTGGTTTGGTGGGGGACGCTGCCCAACGGGAAACGAAGGCGGTCACGTTGACGGAGCTGCGTCAAGGCCAGATTACAGGTGAAGTGGCTTTGGTGGATGAGGGAACTCGGTCTGCTACGGTGCGGGTAAGTGAGGATAATACGTATTTGCTGAAGATTCCTCGTGAGCGGTTGATTTTGTTGTGTGATAGCTATCCGGAGTTAGGGTATAAGCTGATGAAAAATCTGGCGGCTGATTTGGCTTTTAAGATTCGTAATACTGATTTAACGGTGCGACAGTTGCAGTTGATGTTATCACAATCCTGATTTGGATCAGGATTTGCCTGATGAATTGTTTGGGCTATTTAGTATGATTGTCGATTCCGGTTTGGCTGTGCCAGCCGGTTTTTTTTTGATAGATTTGTAATGTTTGGAAAGGCAGTAATGAAGGTCGAAGTAGTGAGCATTGGAACCGAACTGCTGATGAGTGATGTGCTTGATACGAACTCTGCATATATTTCACGCAGTTTACAAACGGTTGGCGCGGAGTTGATTTATAAGGTGACGGTTGGCGATAATTTGGAGCGAATTACGGAGGCTTTTTTGGTTGCTTTAGACCGGGCTGATGTGGTTTTTGCTATTGGCGGTTTGGGAACGGCCGTTAATGATTTTACTCGTGCGGCGGCGGCAGCAGCCACTGGACTGGAATATGATCCGGACGAGAATGAGGTTATTGGCGCGACGCTTATCGACGTGGTGGCTGGTAATTCTGCGCCATTTTTTATCAATGCAAATGACAGCTTGTTGTTTTGTCTGCCAGGTAATCGGCGGGAGATGGCTTATATTTTGGAAACGGCCGTTTTCCCCTATCTTCAGCGTCAACAGCAGTTAAAATCAGGGTGGGTTTTACTGCGAACAGTCGGCCTTGTAGAAAGCAGCATCCGCGAAATGCTTTCCGATTTATCATTAGCAGCCAATCAAAAACTCTCCTTTGATTCCTATGCGGGGCAGACCAATATCCGTTTGTCTGTTGAGGCAAATAATGAACGAGAGATTGAAGCGCAGTTAACAAACCTCAATCATCAAGTGCGCAGCCGTTTAGGTGATCATGTTTATGGAGAAGGGAATGATCGCCTGGAATCGGCCATTCTTAATATGCTCCGGCTGAACAACCTAAAACTGGCGGTGGCAGAATGCAATACAAGTCGGTTCCTGACGCGAGCATTGGTACAAGTGCCAAATTACGGCTCCGTGGTGGAAACCTTCCCCTTTGAGCAGATACCAGATGTGGCAAGCTATTTAGGCGTTCCCATACTAGATACGCAAGAAGATTTTTCACGCTGGAGTCGCCACATCACAGAATTATTACGCTTGAAACATGATACTGACTTGAGCTTGTTTTTGTATAAACAAATAAGCCCTGGTGGTGTTCAATTAAGCTCCTTTTTATCATCAGTACAGGGTGTGTCAGTAACACAACGCTCCTTTGGGGGACATCCTGAAAGCATCAATCAATGGGCCTGCACATTGGGATTGTCCCATCTGCACCGTTGGCTTCTGGCGCACGCCGTCGGCTCATCTGCACTAAAGACCTCCCAGAGATTCTGAAAATTCTGGAAGTATGCCCCCAATAATTGGATGGTTCTATGAAAATTGGAATGGTCACATCATGCTATAAACCAGTGGTGAATGGCGTGACTCATATGGTGTCATTATACAAACGGGAGTTGGAAGCGTTAGGACATGAAGTTTATGTGTTTACCCTGGGGCAGCCAGACCCGGCCGGTGAAGACACCAACGTCATCCGCTCTCCAGCCATTCCTTTTAAAGATGGTTATTACATGAGCCTCCGTTACAGCCGTGAGGCACAAAAGCTGATGTATCAGATGGATATTTTGCACTGCCATCATCTCATTATGAGCGTTGAACTGGCACATCGTTACGCTAACTGCCCTGTTATTTATACCAACCATACCCGCTATGATTTGTATGCCACCAGCAAAGTATCGCTGCCACAGCCAGCCGCTGACGCCTTGATGCGCCAGATTTGGCCGGAATTTTCTGATTTTGCTGATGTGGTGATCACACCGTCAGCCAGTGTGCGGCAGGTGATGCTGGATTTTGGCGTCCGCCGTCCTATTGAAGTCATTGAAAATGGGATCGATTTGGTGCCGTTTCGCAATCCCATCGCCCCCAAAACCAAAACAGAGCTGGGCATTCCGGAAACGGCCGTTTTGGCAATCTATATCGGTCGTTTAGCCCCAGAAAAAAACCTGTTCACGCTGCTAAAACAGATGGCAGCGGCACGTGACATTGTGCCCAATTTGCATCTGGCCTTAGGCGGCCATGGTGAACTAGAAGAGGCACTGCACCGTTATGCAGCAGAGCTAAACATCACCGATGCCGTGCATTTCCTGGGCAGCCTCCACTATAAAGAAATGCCAAATTACCTGTCTGCTGCCGACTTTTTCGTGACGGCATCCACAACTGAAGTGCATCCCTTGACCGTAATTGAGGCAATGGCCTGCGGCTTACCCGTCGCCGCGGCTGCGGCTCCAGGCATCATTGACACTGTGATTTCCGGTGAATCCGGCTTTTTAGCCAACGACCCGGAAGCTGGGTTAGCGGCGGCAATCGTTGGCCTGGCGCTGGACGAGAAACGACGCCACCAGATGGGGCAGTGCGCAAAAGTTACGAGCGAGCGTTACGATATAAAAAATACCGTGCAGCGCACGTTGGCATTGTATGAAAAATTACAAGGTACCCGTCCTGATTTGTCTCGCAAAAAACGGCACGGCCGCTGGCTGCGTCAGGAAGAAAAATGGATGCCCATCCTTGACCAACTTACACACATCCTCCGCAGTGACAAAACCGGTACCGCTCCCTTGAGTTTGAAATGGTTTTCCAGCCTAGATGAAAACGGAGATGCTGGTCAAAAAATTGAAGATTTGGATAGCCGATTATGAGCGATGGGCGCAAACGTTTAGGGGCATGGGGTGAATCTGTGGCGGCGCATCATTTGGAAGCGCAAGGTTATGCCATTGTTGCCCGAAATTGGCGCTGCGCCCAGGGGGAGATTGACCTGATTGCCCAGGCGGGCGCAGAATTGGTGTTTGTGGAAGTCAAAACGCGGCGCGGCCAGGAAATGGGTTCCCCGGAAGAAGCGCTTACCCCTGCCAAACAGAAAAAGCTCCTGAAACTGGCTCAAATTTATGTGGCTGAACACGATTTAGACGTGGATTGGCGCATTGATCTCGTCGCGGTTGAACTGGACAAAGGCGGCAAACTGCTGCGCTGTGATCATATTCCTCATGCGGTGTTGGGGTGGTGATGGCAGAGGATAGAGGGCAGAAGGCAGAAGGCAGAAGGCAGAAGGCAGGTAAGTTGTTGGTGATTGTGGGGCCAACGGCCGTTGGTAAAACTGCCTTATCGCTCCAGATTGCAGAACGCTTTAATGGCGAGATTGTTTCTGCTGATTCGCGTCTCTTTTATCGTGGGATGGATATTGGCACGGCCAAACCGTCGGCAGCCGAGCAGGCGCAGATGCCGCACCATCTCATCGACATCTGTAACCCGGACGAAACGCTGACCCTGGGCGAATATCAACGGCTGGCTTATCAAATGATAGATGCGGTATTGGCAAACGGCCGTTTGCCCATTCTGGTTGGTGGCACGGGCCAATACGTCAAAGCCGTCGTAGAAGGGTGGGGAATTCCCGAAATACCGCCACACCCTGCCTTGCGTCATGCCCTGGAAGCGTTGGGCGGCATTGAACTGGCTCGTTGGCTGCAATTGCTGGACGCGAAAGCTGCCGCCAAAATTGACCCGCGTAATGTGCGCCGCGTTATTCGGGCGCTGGAAGTGACGCTTGTCTCAGGTCGGCCAATTTCCGATTTGCAACGCAAAACGCCGCCCCCTTACGACATCCACATGCTGGGTCTCATCCGTGACCGTGACACGCTCTACCAGCGCATCGACCAGCGCATTGACCAGATGATCGCTGCCGGTTTGCTGGCAGAACTGGAAGCATTGCGTGAAGCCGGTTACGGCCGTTCTCTGCCAGCGATGAGCGGTCTGGGCTATCAACAATTGTGGGCGTATCTGAAGGGAGAAATGACGCTAGAGGAAGCGGTGGAGCGTATCAAGTTTGAAACTCACCGCTTTGCTCGCCAGCAAAACACCTGGTTTCGGCAAGACGACCCCCGTATTGTCTGGTTTGAGGTGGGGGAGGATGGGGTGGAAACGGCCGTTCTTGACCAAATCCAATCCTGGTTATACTCGCAGCTGGCATAATCCGATCTACAAGAGGTGGCCTGGCCACATACCAACCATAGCGAGTATAAAAGCCTGACAAGTTATGAAAGTGAATCAGCAAATTGGGGTGTTAACGAATCTGAAGATTTGGACACAGGCAGCACTGTAAAATGAACCTCATCAATGCCCTCAGATTTATTGATACGGGCGGCCTGGATACAAGCTGCCAAAATAAACAAACCCGTGCCAAACGTAGAAACCAAACACAATCCAGAAAAAACAATAGCCAACATCAGCGCGTCCATAGTGATTTCTCCCGTTCCAATACAACAAAACAAAAACCTGCTTAACCCTAATTGTAAACGAGACAACAGCCATATTTTGTGTGGTTGGTACCTATTGCCTATAATACTTTTGTCACCATGAATGACTTACTAGATCGCTCGCCGGAAGAGACCGGCATTTCCATAGACCCTGAAACAACTTCTCAGAAACCGATTCTGGCAGAACGGTATGAAGTTGTAAACAAATTGGCTGGTGGTATGGGCCTGGTCTATTTGTGTCGTGACATTCCCACCAACCAGCTCGTTGCCCTCAAAACCTTCAAACCAGAATACCTTTCCCATCGCATGGCCCGAGATTTATTCCTGCGGGAAGGCACCATGTGGGTGGAATTAGGCAGCCATCCCAACATCGTGCGTGCCTATCGTGTGGAGCGAATTGGCGACGGGCGTGAAGTGTATCTCGTCTTAGAGTGGATTGTGCAGCCAGAAGGGAAAGAGAGTCCTTCATTGCGTTCCTGGATGCGTCGAGGACGGCCGTTATCCGTTCAACAAGCCTTACTTTTCACCCTCCACATCGTGCGTGGCATGAAACACGCCACCCACAAAATCCCCGGCCTCGTCCATCGTGATCTTAAACCGGAAAACGTCCTGGTAGGGCATGATGGTGTAGCGCGTGTCACCGACTTTGGTCTGGCAGGCACCCTCACCGGCATGGGCTCAGACCTGGTCAGCCTGGCACCCAAACAAGAGAACTTTGGGAAGACACAACTCACCCGTGGCGTGGTGGGTACGCCGCTCTACATGGCTCCCGAGCAATGGCTGCATGAACCCCTGGATGCCCGTGCCGATATGTATGCCCTCGGCTGCATCTTGTACGAAATGGTCAGCGGCCGTTTTGCCGCCGAAGGCGAAACCCGCGAACAGATTCGAGAAATCCACCTGTCTGGAGCCATAAAAGAGCCATCTCCGCTGCTGCCAAAAGAAGTAGTACGCTTCTTGCTCAACTGCCTCATGGTCAACCCGGATCACCGTTTCCGCAATTGGCTGGAAATGGAAGAGGCACTCACTGAAGTTTATAAAACAGTCGTCTCCGTAGATGTACCCACCGAGCGCATTGCCGGTGACACCACCTCAGACGAACGCATCGCTCTGGGTCAATCCTACAACACCATGGGGCTGTCATACCTCGACATCGGCAAGCTAGATGTAGCCGTCATGTATTTTGAGCAGGCGGTCATCATTGCCCGTGCTGAAAAAGCCTCAAACCTGGAGAGCGCTGGGCTCGGTAATTTAGGTATCGTCTATCGGGAGATGGGTTATGGCAAACGTTCCGTTGAATTCCATGAGGAACAACTGACCCTTGCCCATGAAACGGGTAATCGTGCTGAGCAAGGCCGCGCTTTGGGTGAACTAGGGCAAGCCTACCGAGCCTTGAAGGATCCCCGTCGCGCTATTCGTTTCCACGAACAACAACTGGCAATCGCGCAAGAGCTTGGAGACCGGTACAAAGAAGCTGCCGCGCTTGATAGTCTGGCTTTGAGCTATCATCAACTAGATAATGTAGAAAAAGCCGTTGCTCTCAATAAACAAAGTTTAGCCATTGCCACCAGCATCGGGGATCAGGCGCGTGTCAAAAGCGTCCTCAGCCACATGGGGCGCATCTACCTGGATAATGGTGATACCAATGAAGCCTCTGCACTCTTCAAACAAAGCCTGGCATTATCACGCCAGGTGGGAGACCGTATTGGTGAGGGAGAATCTTTTGGCGATTTAGGTGACTTATACCTGGCCGTAGGACAGGCAGATCGAGCCATCGAATTATATAAACTGGCGCTCAAGATTGCCCAAGAGAGCAAGAATGGTATTCGGGAAATCCAAATTTTTAATCAGTTGGGTGATTTGCATTTTCAAGCGAACGAATTGTCGTTGGCGGAATCTTATTACCGGGATGCGCTGACAGTTGCTAAACAGATGAGCACGCAGGCCAGTGAAATGGATTTGCTGGGCAAATTGGGTGATGTGTTCATGGTGATTGGTGATTCCATGCAAGCTGCCAGTTTTTATAAACGTCAGCTAGCCATCTCCCGTGACTTGGGGAATCGAGAGGCAGGCAAGAAGGCGCTGGTGGGCATTGGCGAATCCTATGAGCTTTGGGGAGACCCCACCCGAGCGATTGATTATTTTGAAAAATACCTGGCTATCGCCCGCAAGGAGCGGGATTGGGTAGCTGTTACCGATATGCTTTATGCTTTAGGCGAACGTTACCGGAAGGTTAAGCAGCTTGTGCCAGCTTACCATGCGTTTGAGGAGTATGTGGCGTTGATGGATAAGGCTGGCAATCAGGAAGCTGTGGTAGAAGGTTTGAACCAGATGGGGAATGTGGCGCGTGATGGCAATAACAATAAGAATGCGATTGATTTATACAGAAAAGCGGTGGATATTGCCCGGGCTAATGAGGATTTGGTTGGCGAATCTTGGACCCTGGGAAATATGGGTGTTGCTTATAATCTCATGGGTAAGCAGTGGCAGGCGACGCGGCTTATTGACAAATCATTAAAAACGGCCGAGAAAAGCAGGAAAAAGCCTCCTTTGGCGCGGGCGCATTACCGGGCAGCCTTGGTGGCCTATCGTCAAGAAAAATGGGATAAGGCTGTGGAAAGCGGACAAATCGCTTTAGATCTCTACGACCAAATGGATGACGATGAAATGCAAGAAAAGTGCCTACGCTTGCTGGAAGCAACACAAAAACGTAGTTAGTGATCAAACGTGGCAAAGCCTTCATTACAACCCAAAATTGTTAAGGACTGCTTCCTTAGCTAAATACGCTTCCCAGGTTGGTTAATAATTCTTCTGCTGAACTGATTTTTTCCCCGACATCGAATAATAGAAAATGACCAGATTCTCGAGGATGTGCATGTTTGGCACTGGCGAGGCGAAGCTGCTGCTTGTTGACGAGGGTGTAGCCGCTTTCGCAGTCGATGTGGCCGGTGACGAGTGTGGCTTGGGTATCGAACTGGTAGGAGAGGGCGTGGAGCAGTTCTTTTTGGTAGGTGGGGTAAGCACGGCCATGCTGGATTTCGTTGCGGGTGAACAGGGCATTCCAGAGCAAGCTGAGGTCTGGGTGGTTGCTGAGGGCGACTGAGCCGATGAGGGGGTCGTCGTAGCGGGGATCGTCGGGGCTGGTGATGGCGAAGTTGTCGTGGATGAGTTGGTCGTAGCTGGTTTTGTTTTGGCGAGCAAGCAGGCGACGGTAGCCGGGGCGTATTTCTGAGGGGATGGCAACGGCCGTTTCCGCCAATACCATCTCATGTGACAACGCAAACAACCGTTCCCCCACACTTGAGGACGCCCCTGGAAAAGCGCCAGCATGACACAGACTCACGCCCGCTTTGGTGCGCACATAAAAGGGCAGGCTGTCCAGTAACGCCATGATTTGGGGGCGATTATCAGCCATCGCCCACTCAAAACGAGGCGTAAACACGTCGTTGCCTCGTTGCAGGGTGAAGCTGTAGCGGTGGGGCATTTCGTGGTTGCCCATGAGGTAGATGATCCGGTCGCCCAATTCTGCTTTCAGGCGGAGTACATCCAGAATCATCGCCAGGGAGTTGTCGGGGTCGGGTGGGGTGCGGTGCAGTAAATCGCCGGCGAGGATGAGAAAATCGGCCTGGCCGTGCGCATGCAAGTCCAGAAAACGATCCCGATAACGGGCATACGCCTCCCCATCGCCATGCAGGTCTGTGACGACCATGGCGATGCCTGCTTCCAAGTCGAGAACGCGGTTCCAGGCCATGAAATTAGTGAACAGTGGACAGTGAACAGTTTACAGGCGACCCACTGTTTACTGTCCACTGTTTACTGTTCACTGTCTATTCCTCTCCATTTGCCAAGATAGACCACGCTGGCGGACACAATGTAGGGTAGCCGGGGCGCGATTGCCACCATTCGTTGCAGGAGCGGGGGTCTTGGAAGGCGCCGCTGTCGGCGAGGGCGACGACCATGTTTTGGCTGCTGGTAGTTCCGAACAGCTTTCCGGCGGGCAGGGTGGGCAGGTTGTAGCCGGATGACGGATAGCGGTAACGAGGCCCGTTGGGGCCGTCCAGGCTGTTGTACAAACTGAGCAGGTTGGGGTCGGTGCAAATCTGGTCGATGTGGATGGTGTAGCCTCTGGCAGCGCTGTCTTCGCGGGTGTAGTGCAGGGTGATGGTGTCGGCGTCGGCAAACAAGACGATGACTTCCATGCCGCCGCCGATGTCGTAGCCGGAGACGGGTGTGTGCAGGGTTTTGCCAGGGGGGAGGGTGAAGGAAACGGCCGTTGTCGGATAATCAGTAATCGGCCCCCCTCGTGTGCCAGGATTAGGCGATGCTGCCCACTGCCATTGATATACCCGATAAAATTCGGCAAACGGCGGTACCTGATACGGGCTGAACAACGTGGCGAACTGCGGCGGCTGCGTACCATCGCCAGAGCCGTAATCCACCAGTTCCCGTTTCAGGTTGGGGTCGGTGTTGGGCGTGTAGCTGCGTAGGACGATGTTTTTGTCCGCGTGGTTGTAGGCAGGGCGCACCGGGTTATCGGTATCGAATTGGAAGGCAGTGCCGCTTGTGTATTGGTTGGTGGAACTGGCGGCACACTGGAATTCTGGCGGCCCCATGACGAGAGGCAGATAGGCTCTGGGAATGAGTTCTGCCTGCTGCTCTGCGTGAGAGTGTGTGATTATGCCTGCCAAAATAAGTAAAGTCAGAAACAAGATGGTGATAGTTTTAGTCATATATGGCTGTTTGTCCGGTGTCAAAAACTTCCCGGAAGTTTTTTCGTGAATTCAACTTCCGGGAAGTTTGGAATTATCTGTGCCGTTTTTCCAGTTCCGCGCACACCTCATCCCAGGTAAGGTCTTGAGAGGCGAGGGTAACGAGTAAATGGTAAACCAGGTCGGCCGATTCTTCGATGATGCGTTCTTTCCCCTGCCCTTTAACGGCGATGATGACTTCAATCGCTTCTTCGCCTACTTTTTTGATGATTTCGTCTTCGCCCTCGTCAAACAGGCTGTTGGTGTAGGAACCCAATTTGGGGTTTGCTTTACGGTCTTGGATGGTTGCGAATAAGGTATCAATAAAGTCTGTCATGTTTGAATCCTTTTATTTACCGCAAAGGACGCTAAGAGCGCAAAGGAAAAACAAAAATCTTTGCGTCCTTCGCGTTCTTTGCGGTTTAATCTCTAGTCTCTAGTTTAGTAAAAAAGCAGCTCGTTTCGCCGGTGTGGCAGGCGGGGCCGGCCGGATCGACGAGGATGAGCAGGGTATCGCCGTCGCAGTCCACGCGGATTTCGCGGACGCGCTGGACATTACCAGAGGTGCCGCCTTTGTGCCATAGTTCCTGGCGGCTGCGGCTCCAGAAGTGGGTTTCGCCGGTTTCTTGGGTGAGGCGCAGGGAGTCGGCGTTCATCCAGGCCACCATGAGCACATCGCGGGTGGTATTGTCTTGGACAACGGCCGTTATCAGCCCGCTATCATCAAATTTTAGCGTAGTGCGTAGTGCGTAGTGCGTAGTTTCGTTCATCGTCGCACCGGAATATCCTGCTCTGCCAGATAATCTTTCACTTCCTCAATCGTCATTTGCTTGTAGTGGAACAGCGACGCCGCCAGCGCCGCATCTGCCCCGCCTTCCGTGAGCGCTTGGGCAAAGTGGGCCAGCGTACCCGCGCCGCCAGAAGCAATGACGGGAATGTTGACAGCTTCGGCGATGGCTTTGGTCAGCGCGAGGTCATACCCTTCCTGAGTGCCGTCGCCATCCATGCTGGTGAGCAGGATTTCGCCCGCGCCGCGCCGTTCCGCTTCTTGCGCCCACTCCACAGCATCTAGACCAGTCGGCGTGCGCCCGCCGGAGACGTAGACTTCCCACTTTGGAATTGTGAATTGTGAATTGTGAGTTGTGAATTGTGAAGTTTGGTCTGACTGTTCACTGTTCACTGTTAACTGTTCACTAACCCTTCTGGCATCAATCGCCACCACAATCGCCTGGCTGCCAAACGCTTCTGCACCGGCGCTGATCAGTTCGGGGGTGCGCACGGCGGCGGAGTTGATGCTGATTTTGTCCGCGCCGGAGCGCAGGATGTCGCGCATGTCGTCCACGGTGCGGATGCCACCGCCGACGGTGAAGGGGATGAACACTTGCTCGGCGACGGCTTTTGCCATCTCGATGACGGTTTCCCGTGCTTCGTGGGTGGCGGTGATGTCGAGGAAAACGAGTTCGTCGGCACCGGCGTGGTCGTACACTTTAGCTTGTTCTACTGGATCGCCCGCGTCGCGCAGCTCAACAAAGTTGATGCCTTTGACAACGCGGCCATCTTTTACGTCTAAACAGGGAATGATTCGTTTTGCTAGCATGAAAATCTTACTGGAGATTAGAGATTGGAGATTGGGCGCGTCCACAATCTCTAATCTCTAATCTCCAATCTCCTTTTTTACGGCTGGTGTGAAATAAAAAGCCGTTAAGTATTGATATAGCTAAAAGAAATGATGTCGATGTTGAAGAAGCGTCGCAGAATGCCTTTTAGTGCGTGGTTAGCCATTTTAGCAATGATGCGCGTGCAAAGACCTATAACTGTTTTCGCAAATAGGCGTTCTACATTGCGACCCACATTCTGGACTTCATTGAAAACGCCTTCGATACGTTCACGAATACTGTTGAGCCACCGGTCGAACTCAGGCGAGTTCTGTTCGGCCTGGTTTGCCCGTTTAGCAGTCCAGATGCGGTTATCTTGTCGGTCTTCCTGGTCAAATTGCCATTCTTCACCCAGAAACCCTTTGTCGCCAAAGATGTCACAATCCCAAACAAAATCAAGCACTTCTTCAGCGGCAGTTCGTTCATCGGTGTTGGCTGGCACTAATTCATACACAACAGGGATGCCGTCTAAGGTAGTCAAAGCAACCAATTTGAAGCCGAAATACTTTAAATTACGGCTCGCACAAACGCCATAATCTGCTTGGCCCAGGAAATCGCTCCGCTGCTTGTCCCGTTTGTAGCTTAAAACAGGAACAGGTTTGGTGTCGAGTAAAAACTCGGTATTCAGGGTTGCGTCTAATTGCACGAGCCAAAAACGGCGCAGTTCTTCTATTAATAAACGCAAAGAACGCGCCCGACGATTGAATTGACTACGGTCAATCAAACGAGGAAAGAGGCTTAAATAATTTGCACGTATGAATCCGAAAAATTGCCGTTCGCTTGGAAATGGGATGATATCCATGCATAACACCAGGGTCATAAGCTCACCATCACTAAATACGGGTTTGCAGCCTTGTTTTCCTGTGATCAATTTGACACCTTTTTCTTGATACCAGTCATCCACAATGATGAAGATGATTGTTATCAAGGTTTCCATATCTATTGTGGTATCCTTTGGTTTCGTTTGAATGGTCATGGCAAACTCCTTTTGGCGAAGATGGTTTGCCATGACCATAATTGTTTTTCGCTGTTAAGACAAATATGATTTTTTTACATTTAATTCCACACCAGCCGTTTTTTATAAAATTGTTTCCAATTCATCTAATTTTTGAATGCTG
>JACSSI010000612.1 GCA_014879345.1 Anaerolineae bacterium
TGCGTCCGCAGTTCATCGAGCAAGACAGCTACGTCATACTCAGGGTAGAGGTAGAGCAAGTCGAATAACTCGACCGCCAATCGAACCACACTGCGCATGGATAAACGGCCGTTTCTCACCCCCATCGCCAAATGTTCAGCCGCTCCCCGCCGGATTTGTGTCTGGCGTTCTCCCGGTTGGTAATGATACGCTTGCGCGTGATAGCCCAGAATGTGCTGCAAAAATTGGCCCACTTCTTGCGGTTCGGCGTCTGGCTCCAGGTTGAAAATTTCCGCTTCGGTAAGCCATTCTTGTAAAGGCAGCCGGTTGTCGCTGCGCGTGACGGTGAACAGGAAAAAGAGCGACTGTCCCTGGTCGTAGGCCATGGGATAAGCGCACCAGCGATGTTGGGGGAAGATGGCTTCGTCGATTTTGTTTTGCTGGTCGCGCAGGGCGGCGTAGATCATCGCCTGGAAGAAGAGGGTGGCTTTGGGGCGCTGATAGGGGCGCAGCAGCGAGTAACTTTCAGCCTCATCAACCAGCACACACAAGCCGCTGTAATTGCCCAAACGCGCCAACGCCGAAACGGCCGTAAACAGATAAGCAATTTGCCGCGCATTGTGTCCCACTTTGTAAATGGACGGGAATTTTGCGCCGCGTGGCGTGGCTTTGTTCATCAAATTGACGCGACGGCCGCCCATCAGCCAGTTTTCCCACGCTTTTTGTTGGCGCGATGACGTGACGCTGGCAATGGCTTGCAAACCAGTCACCAGCGGGTCGCGCTCGGCTGGGGAGAGGGCTTGTAGTTGGGATAAGGTATGGGGGAGAACGGCCGTTTTCTGCAACAAATATCCCAATCCCCGTTCATCCGTGTCAGGGTAGGCCAGATGACGCATCGCCTCACGGTAAATGGCAAAGGAACGATGGGGCGGCAGTTCCAGCAAATCCAGGCTGACGGTGGCGACCAAAAAGTTGCGGTTGAGCGCTTCTTGCATCGTCAACTCCACAATGTGGCTCTTGCCGTATCCATATTCACCCACCACGGCTCGGACTGCGCCGCCCTGTTGATGCGCCTGATTCAAACCGGCAATCAGACTTTCTCGTTCTTGTCGCAAATTAATGGTCAGTTCTGGCACATGTTGGGCGGGCGCAATACCCACCCGCAATGATTCGATCAACTGCCGCGCTTCAAGCTGGGTTTGCGGCATCGGTGTGGCTGAAAACGGTGTAACATAGACGGGCTGAGTCTCGGCAATGCCCTGCCCGTTTCCGGCAAACTCATTGGCTGGCCGCCGAAAACGCAGCCCATTCTCAAACCGTACTAACCATTCTGAGCCATTACGGTAAACGGCCGTTACCTGCCCCGCACCAAATTGTGGATGTGTTACTTGTTGTCCGATCATAGTCGTTTAGTCTGGTAGTCAGATAGTCTGGTAGTCGAGCGGTCGGACTACCAGACTGTTTGACTAATATGGGGGCGTTTCTCCACCAGATAACTCGTCAATTTGCCCGCGCAAGATGGCCTGCGCTTCTGCTTCCGTGATGGTGTGTTCTTCGCCGTAATGCTGACGGCTCAGTTCCACTACAAAGGATTTTACAAAGAGGCGGCGGTGGCTGATGTCGAGGAAGACATCCCGCGCCACGTTTGCCAGGATGACGGCGTTGGCGTGCTGCGTGGTGTGGTCAAGCTGCACGTCAAAGGCGGCTTCGTAGATGGGAATCAGCTTTTCACCAATCGCCAGCATCAAATCGTTCTCGTCCAAATCGAGCTTGTCCAGGCTGATAAGCGGACTAAAGTGATTCATGTGGCTAAACTGCCCCGGCGCCCGCACGCGCTGCTGCAACGCTGGATATTTTGGCACGGTATCGTTGATGAACTGGGGCGGCACGGCGTAGACAAACATCGCGCCGGGCAAATCTTCCCGCGTGCGGTCGATGACCTCGCGCAAGGTGTCGGTTGCCATCCGTTCTGCTTTGCCGCCGACGGAGGCCATGCGGTCTACCTCATCAAAGAGCAGCACCAGACCGCTGTAGCTGAGGGCGCGGATGATCTGGCACAGGGAGCGCAGCATTCTGAAGGCGTTGGGTTTGTTGATTTTGCCCGTCACGCCGATGTCGCGCAGGATTTTGGTGTCGTCGGGACTGGTGGGTTCGCCCATCAGCCAGCGGGAGAGCGAGTCGAGCCGTTCTTCATTGTCACGAATAAGCGCATCAAAATAGGCGACAACGGCCGTTTGGTAAGCCGGACTATCTATCGGGGTCGCTTCCAGCGTGTCAATCAGGCCGCGATACAGCGGATTGGCTAACGTTTCCAGGCTCAACTGACCGCCCACAATGCGCGTCAATGTGCCTTCCAGAAAGCGCGCCAGACCCGTTTCGTCGCTAAACGATTCATTGCTTTCATGCCAGATGATGTGCTGGGCAACCGCTTCATACACCTTCTTCTGATCGTTATAGGGTGTTTCCACCGGACTGAGGTCAACTTTGGCGACAACAAAATTTCGCGCCCAGGCAATGTCGCGCAGGCAGTAGAGAAAATGTGATTTGCCGCTGCCATAATCGCCCACGACCATTTTGTAAGCAGCCCCGCCATCTTGCAAATAGGATGAGAGATAAAACTCGTCCAACGCATCCAACAAGGATTGATTGCCTACGTTAAAATACTGTACGCCCCGCACTGGCGGCGTGCCAAAACTTCCCAGCACTTCAATAATATGTCTGGCTAATGGTCGAGCAATTTCATCCTTCATCCTGCCACCTTCATCCTTTTAATCAAAGGTTATTTCACTGTAATAGTCGCCATCAACGGCCGTTTTCGGAATCCAAAGCGAGCGACTAGCCTGATCCGCCTGACTTTTAGTCGCTACCCCCAGACGGAACGGCGCGTTGCCTTGCTCTTGGGCCAGCACCAGGTCACGCACAAACAATTCGCGCTCGTAATCCTTAAAAGTGCTGCGCGACGGTTGATTCCAGAAGCGATTGCCCTGCCGATTGAGGATGAGCTTACTGAATACCTCAATGATATTGACACGTCCGCCTCCAGGGCGATTGGTTCGTTTGTCAACACAATCTTGCCATGCTTGTTGCAGTTCCGGCAGGAACGTATCATCCAATTTGCGGTCTACAATACGTTTTACCATCCGATCATACGCTTTCAGAATACCGGTAAGCGAAAGCGGAATCGGGTTGGTCAATGCCTCTTTGCCGTAAAGCCACTGCCCTTTACGGGAGGCCATCTCGATTTTGAAGGTGAGGTCGCCCACCGCCAGAATGGGTGGCCGCCCTTCCACTGTTTCGCCTCGTTGAGCAAAGGCGTCGCGTAAATCTTTGGCGAAGTCGAAGGCGAGACCATCTAACGCATTTTGGGTAACAGCAGCAAAAGCGGCGACGGCTTCATGCAAGGTTTCACTTTCAACATCGGCGGTAGTCGCTTCTAATTTCAATAATGCTTTGTGCATAGGCAAGGCATCAGGCTTTTCTTCACTGGCAAGACGAACGGCCGTTTTCAAACTGCCCATCGCTCCCTGTAATGCTTTGAATTGGGGTGTCAACTCTTCTTGCGCTTCTATTAGTTGGGCTAACAACGCTTCCATCATCACTTCCTCCAGACAAATGCGGAATTTTTATGAATTCTAAAAGGGAATAACGCTTTAGGCAAAGTAGAGTAAACGGGTGCGGTTAGTTTTTGTGTAACAAAGCAGACTACAAAAGTCTTGCCAATACGAATTGGCATTAAAT
>JACSSI010000613.1 GCA_014879345.1 Anaerolineae bacterium
CTGTTTGCACGGATTTATGTCAATTACAATACTACCCCCTTATTTTTGCACAAAAATAAGGTGACAGGTCTAGCTGAGTAGTTACCAAAAGCCTAACCGACAGCCTGCGCCTCAGCCACCCGCTTAGGCGCATACAAATCTACCGCCTGCCGCATTTCCTGGGCAATATCAGCCCGCAGCCAGCCGGGAGAAAGCACTTCCACCTGCGCACCCCAACTGCGAATCCAGGGCTTCATTTCCTGCGGTTTCGCCACCTGTACTGTCAGCAAGCAGCCACCTGCGGTAGTTGGTTCGATGGTTTGCGAGGGATGCCACTGCCGTTCAGATACTTGAGGCAGCACGTCTGGAGAGAAGCGCAAGCGCACTTCATTCACTTCATCCCCCGCCATAATCCGCCAACCCGTTGCCAACCGTGCTTCCAGATCAAAATCTTCGGGGATGACAAAGGGTTCATTGGTGATGGAGGCACTTTCCAAACGGTCTAACTTAAAGGTACGGATTTCGTCTGACCAACTGTCATGACCAATGACGTATATGCCTGAGGGGGTCGGTTCAAGCGCATAGGGCGCGATGATGCGCTGGCGCAAGGTGCCGCTGTTCGGGGAGCGGTAGCCAATTTTAACTTTGTGTCCATTGCCCCATCCATTTGCAATCGCCTCCAAAACAAGAACTTGTCCGCTGTCGCTAGTTTGCTGCTCTATACGGTTTGCGGCTCGTTTGAGGTGGGCGTTGAGCGGCTGAGGCAGGGTGGATGCCAGTTTGGTCAATGCAGCCATGACATGCGGATTACGCGCATCAATGGTGCGTGACAGCAACAATCCCGCCAACACCAGGGCGATGGCTTCCTGAAATGACAACCGAATACTGGCTAAATAACGGGAACGATTGATACCAAAACGGCCGTTTTCCTGCCAAACAGGCACCCCTTGCCCACACAAAAAATCCACATCCCGGTAAATTGTGCGCCGATCCACATCCAAAAGCGTCGCTAATTCCAAAGCCGTCAACCCTTCAGGCGATAACAAAAGTTGAGATTCAATTTCACGCAAACGTGCTGTTCGAGAGCCTAACCGTGACATAATTCCTCATATCAAAATAATAGACCATATGTTCGATAAGTTATTATAACATGATTTGTGATAAAATGTCGAAAGCAAACAGCAACCATTGTTCCAATCAGGCCAACTATCCGAAGCAACCAGACTACTAGATAACTAAAAAACACATTTCATCAAGTATTATGAGGATGTCCATGACAACAACGCCACAATCGTTAGCCAAATCATCAGACGTATATGAAATTGAAATCAGACAATTGGCTGCTGAGAAAGAAGCCCTTGAAAAAGAATTACAACTTTACAAAGATGCAGAAAGCCAAAGCACTCGCTTTGCCAATCAGCTCACCCGCTTTACAAACCAGCTTGGCACGGCCGCCGACGTATCCAAGCAGCTCAGTTCCATTTTAGATATCGACCTCCTCCTCAAAGAGATTGTCACGTTAGTACAAACCCGATTTCACCTCTACCACGTTCACGTCTATCTGCTAGACGAAAAAAACGATGTGCTGCACATGCATGTAGGCTCTGGAGAAGTGGGGCAGCAACTACGAGATATTCAGCACAAAATACCCCTCAAAACCAAAAACAGTTTGGTGGTCAAAGCCGCCCGCTCCCGCGAAACCATTTTAGTTGATGACGTGAATAAAGAACCCTCGTTCATGCCAAATCCGCTTTTGCCAGATACCCAATCTGAAATGGCTATTCCGCTGGTCGTGGGGGATAAAGTGATAGGGGTGCTTGATGTTCAAGATGATGAATCGAATCGTTTTGATCAAATTGACGTGAATACGTTCAACACGTTTTCTGGTCATATTGCCGCAGCCATCCAAAATGCCTATCTCTTTGCTGAACAAAGGGAAGCAGAGGATGCCTTACGCCGTTATGCCAGCCGATTACAAAGCCTGCATCAAATAGACAAGGCTATTCTCACCTCTGAATCACCAGAAAGCATTGCCAAAACGGCCGTTCAGCTATTCAAATCTGTCATCGACTTTGACCTGGGCAGTGTGACTATCTTTGACTCCCAAACCCAAAAAATCCGGTTCTTCACCGCTGGCGATCGTGACATAGATGCCAACATTAAAGCCAATTATAATTTCAACACCGTTACAAATGCTATTAATCAAAACAACGGCCAACCGATTTGTGGCAGTATCGACGAAAACACCCCAGACAAGCCACTCGAAAACGCATTAAAGCAATTAAACATTCAATCCTTCATCCTCTACCCATTGCGTTATCGTCATAAACTGATTGGTGCCATCAACTTAGCCAGTTATAAAAAAAATGCTTACGACCAAAACGACATCGCAATAGTAGACGAAATTGCAGCACCTCTTGCTATTGCAATTCAACAAGCACGATTCCTGGAGGAGATACGTCAACATGCCAAAGCCCTCGAAGCCCGCAACGAAGAGCTAGAACAATTTGCCTATGTAGCCTCTCATGACCTGCAAGAACCATTGCGCATCGTCGTCAGCTATGTTCAATTATTAGCCAGGCAATATGAGGGACAACTCGACGAAGACGCCGACATCTTCATCAAGTACGCCATCGACGCAGCCCTACGCATGAGAAACCTCATCAGTGACCTTCTCAGCTATTCAAGACTAGACAGCCGCGGCAAATCATTTGTACAAACAGATATGAATGAAGTTTTAGAATATGTTCTTGCTGACCTCAGTTTAGCCATTGAAGAAAATGCAGCCACTATCACCCATGATCCCCTGCCCATAGTCCTGGCAGATAGCACACAAATGAGCCAGATTTTGTTAAACCTGATCAGCAATGCCATCAAATTCAAAGGAAAGAAAAACCCGGAAATACACATAACCGCCTCCCGCCAGCAAGAATACTGGCAGTTTTCAGTGCAAGATAACGGCATTGGTATTGAGGAACAATATCTGGATCGCATCTTTGCCATTTTTCAACGTCTGCACACCGTCGAAGAATATCCAGGTACCGGTATTGGCCTCGCCATCTGCAAAAAAATTGTAGAAAGACACAATGGTAAAATTTGGGTAGAATCAACAATAGGGCAAGGGACTACGTTCTTTTTCACTCTCCCTTTGTAACGCTGGCAACCAAACCCTAATCATGCCCTATAAAGAAGGTTTAGGAGTCAATCCTCATGGTCATAGACAAATCAATTCATATTCTATTGGTAGAAGATAATCCAGCCGATATCCGCCTCACTCAAGAAGCGTTCAAAGAAACAAGCATCCCCAATCGTCTCCATGTGGTACGGGATGGTGCTGAAGCGCTGGCCTTTTTAGAACAAACTGGCCGGTTTGCCAATGCACCTCGACCAGACATGATATTATTAGACCTCAATTTGCCCAAAAAAGATGGTCGTGAAGTGTTAGCCCAAATCAAGGAAAAGCCTGAATATAAACGTATCCCTGTTGTGATTCTCACAACTTCAAATGAAGAAGAAGATATTGCCCATACCTATGAGCATCATGCCAACTGCTTCATCACGAAACCTGCTGAATTAGATGAATTTTTGAATGTGGTGAAGAATATTGAATCATTTTGGCTCAGTGTGGTGCAGCTTCCAAACGACAATCGTCTGTAACCTGGCGTATCACGAACAGTTTATGTCAACATTAAAAGTTTTACTTATCGAAGACAATCAGGCAGATGCACATCTCAT
>JACSSI010000614.1 GCA_014879345.1 Anaerolineae bacterium
AAAAAAGAGGTTTCTCCCTTATCTCTCTGTGCATCTCCGTGCCTACTCCGTGTTCTCTGTGTAACTTTTCTTGAAACTTATGACACAAAAAACTGACACCCCTCGCGTGCGCCTCGGGTTTGGCGGCGGCCCCGCTACTGGAGAAACTGCACGCAATACAAAATCTACCTTGCGCCGTTTATTTGGTTATGCCCTGCCCTATAAATGGTCTCTGATCGCTGTCTCGCTGCTGGTCATGGTGACAACAGCAGGGACGCTGGCCGGCCCCATTCTCCTGGGCATAGCGATTGACCAGTACATTCTGACCGCTGATATTCCTGGTCTCCTGCGTATTGCCATCATGATGCTGGTGGTTTATGTGGCGGCCTGGCTGGCTTCGATGGGACAGGGCGTGATTATGGTGGGCATAGGCCAGCGGCTCATTGCCGATTTACGCGCCGAACTGTTCGGCCATCTGCAGCACCTGTCGATGGCCTTCCACGACGGCCAGCGCGTCGGCGACCTGATGAGCCGCGTCACCAATGACACGGAAGCGATTAACCAGGTCTTGTCCAATGGCTTAATCGAATTTGTGACCAATATTCTGATGCTGGGCGGCATTATGGTGGCGATGGCGCTGTTGAACTGGCAGTTGGCGATTGCGACGCTGATTTTGCTGCCGCTGATGTTGTGGATTACAACGGCCGTTACCAATCACAGTCGCGTGGCATTTAGAGAGGTGCAGCACAATTTAGGCACGATGAACGCCTACATGGAAGAAAACATCGCCGGGATTCGCGTGGTGCAGGCATTTGCCCGAGCCGACGATACCAACGCCAATTTCGAGGTCGTCAATGCCGCCAACCGCAAAGCAGGGACGAAAGCAGATGTGATAACGGCCGTTCTCGGCCCTATGTTCACCACCATGAGCACCATCACCATCGCGGCTACCGCCTTGTTTGGCGGTTGGCTCTCCATTCAGGGCATCGTGACTGTGGGTGTGATTGCCACCTTTGTCGTCTACATCATGAACTTTTTCCGACCCATGCGCGGCATCGCCATGCTCTACAACCATCTGCAATCGGCGCTGGCCGGGGCAGAGCGCATCTTTGAGGTCATGGATCAAGACCAATCCGTCGCCGACCTGCCGGATGCACAACCGCTTGACCACATAAACGGCCGTGTCACCTTCGACGATGTCACCTTCAGCTACGAACCAGACAAACCCGTCTTGCAAAACGTCAGCCTGGACGCGGCGCCGGGCGAAACCATCGCCCTGGTGGGACCAACGGGCGCAGGCAAAACCACCATCATCAACCTGCTCAGCCGCTTTTATGACGTGGATTCGGGGCAAATCAGCATCGACGGCAAGGACATCCGCCACGTGCAGCAGCAGTCGATTCGGGCGCAGTTGGGGATCGTGTTACAAGACACCTTTTTGTTTTCGGGAACAGTGCTGGAGAATATCCGCTACGGCCGTTTACAGGCCACCGAGGAAGAAGTTCGCGCCGCCGCAACTCTGGCAAATGCTGACTGGTTTATCCGCCGTTTGCCGCAAGGGTATCAGACGCAGGTGTCGGAACAGGGGCATAATTTCAGCCAGGGACAGCGGCAGCTCATCGCCATCGCCCGTGCCATCCTGGCTGATCCGCGCATTCTCATCCTGGACGAGGCCACCAGCAGCGTCGATACACGCACGGAACTGCAAATTCAAGAGGCACTGCTCCACCTGATGACGGGTCGCACTGCCTTTGTCATTGCCCACCGCCTGAGTACGATTAAACAGGCGGATCAGGTATTGGTGATTGAAAACGGCCGTGTCATCGAACGCGGCACGCATGAGTCGCTGCTGGCACTTGGTGGCTTCTACCACAATTTGTACATGAGCCAGTATCAAAAAACGGAAACCCCATTGACCCTTATGATCTGATGATTGCGGCAACGGCCGTTTCTCACAATCTCATCCTCATCACCCACAACACACAGGAATTCTCCCGCGTTGTCGGTCTGCAATTTGAGGACTGGGAATAACAGGACAGCATCTTGTAAAAACGGCCGTTTTTGTTACGCTCTACACAATTCAAAAATCAAAGATTGAAGAATGAAGATTAAAGATCGGAGACCTGTAAATCTTTAATCTTCAATCTTTTTTATTCAAAAACCTATGGCAAACAAACAAACTCACCCATCCAAACTACTTTCTCTCAAAGAGATGCGCAAACTACAAAACAAGCGCGAACGCAGCCGGCTCGGCCTGGCCTACATCGAAGGCAACCGGGTTGTCACTCAGGCTTTGCAATCTGGTGCGGCTATTCAGCAGTGTGTGTTTGCGCCCGATTTGCTAGACAGCCCGCGCAGCCAGCAAACGTTGGTTGATTTGGAGAAACGAGGGGTTCCGGTAACGGCCGTTTCCAGCGCCGCCTTCCAAAAACTAGCCATTAAAGCCTCAGCCGGTATCGCGGCTGTGGTGCAGACGCGCCTTGAAATCTTAACCAACATCATACCAGAAACAGAAACCAACTGGGTAGCCCTCGACCAAATCGCCAACCCTGGTAATCTCGGCACCATTATGCGCACCTGTGATGCGACCAATCGGCACGGCATCATCTTGCTCGGCGATGGCACCACAGACCCCTATAATCCTACCGCCATCGCCGCCAGCATGGGCTCGATTTTCAACCTGCGCTTCGCCAGCGCCACCTTCGATGAATTTATCGACTGGAAAACACGCCACAATCTGCCCGTCGTCGCCGCCGCTGGCGAAGCCACCCAGCCATATCGCAGCATTACCTATCCCGCAAACGCAATCTTGTTGATGGGCAGCGAACAAAAGGGGCTTTCCCTGGCACAACAAGCCGCTTGTGATACTGTCGTCAGCATCCCCATGACAGGCACGGTTGACTCACTCAATTTGGCAGTAGCAACGGCCGTTATTCTTTATGAAATGTTCCACCAAAACATCAGGCACAGCGCATAGTTTTACGCACTACGCCTGATGACTATGACGCAAAAGCGCTTCTGCTCCGGTAAAATCCAGCACCTCACCACCAAAACCACGCTGAAACTTCTCCGCCTCTACCTGATTGGCAAAGCAGATAGTGCTGGGCAAACAGCACGTTCGCACCTCAGACCCCATGACAAAATATGCCTGAAACACGTTAATGCGCCGTCCGTGCAAAAAGTCTGATGTTAAGGCGGAACTCACATCATCCAACTGTTTCATGAGCAAAATACCGCAATGGGGACAGCAAGCCAACTGTTTCTCTCCGTTTTGCCGCATCACCATA
The DNA here is from genome assembly GCA_014879345.1 of Anaerolineae bacterium. Lineage (GTDB taxonomy): Bacteria > Chloroflexota > Anaerolineae > Promineifilales > Promineifilaceae. Next base: position 3,267 of record JACSSI010000614.1, read on the forward strand.
AACTGCGTCCGCTCATTAACCGTGCCACCACACAGTTTGCAGACGGATTGTGATGACAAAGGGGAAACGGCCGTTTGCCCCATCTCCTGTCTCTCCGACACACACAACACCGCCCCACCATGCACCTTCTCGACCAGACCCTCCGCAGCCAGTTTGTCCAAGTCACGATGAATCGTCATCCCCGACACACCAAATCGTGCCACCAACTGCTTAATCGCCAGCCTGTTCTCCACCTGCAACCAATCCAAAATTTGCGCCTGCCGTTCGCTGGGAATCATGTCAGTCATAAAAACACCCTTTATTGTCAACCCTAGTGCCTGTCACTTTTTCGTCTTCCATTCTAGGGTGCGGCTTAAAGTTGTGTATGAGACTACAAAAGTCTCCTCAAATTTAATGCCAATTCGTATTGGCAAGACTTTTG
>JACSSI010000615.1 GCA_014879345.1 Anaerolineae bacterium
AATTGTGGCACGCGCTGAATTGGCGATACTCAGAAAGCTGGTATCCGTCAGTTGAAATTCAACAAACCAGTCATTTTCAAAGGTGACTGGGAAGCCTAGCTGCTTATAGAAATGAACAGTTTCTGTCAACTGTTGGCAATATAGAATGGTGTTGGCGCGTTTAACTGAGATTAAAGGTTTCGTCATCTGCCTACTCTAACCACATTTTTCGGATTGTAAAATTATTTCCAATCTCTGCCATGCTAGTTTGCTGATAACCCGGAAGTCAGGCAATGCCAAATTTTTGCACAGGCGAAATGTAAAGCTGGCAGGTTTCAAGTGAAATATCAGCTTACTCAAACTAACCGTCACCACGAACACACCAGGTATCATGCCAACAAAAAACGGCCGTTCCCAATAAGAACGGCCGTTTAATTCAAACCTGAAATAAAAATAATCCTGGCTTACGAACGCTTTGGAATAATCTTCACCTTGCGCCGGTTGCCTTCACCGATGGACTCAGTGTAAACATACTTATCGTCGCGAAGCGTCATATGGATAATGCGCCGTTCGTGGGGGGGCATCGGCTCCAGGCTCATGGCGCGTTTGCGTTTGGCAACTTTACGTGCCATACGGTCTGCCAACCGAGCCAACGCCTGTTCGCGCCGTTGGCGATACCCTTCAACATCAATCACAAATCCAGCACGGGTGCGCAGCTTATGCCCCACCATGAGCCGGGAAATGTATTGCAACGCATTCAACGTATCACCACGCGGCCCGATAAGGGTGCTCAAATCATCCCCATGAATTTCCAATATGTTGATAATACGACCCGTGACATCATCCGGCTCAGATAAAGAAGTGGTCAGACTGGCGTCAACGTGCATTCTTTCCAGCAAGTCGGTGACAATTTCAACAGCAGCAGCCTGTTCCTCTTCCCGAGCAGCGATTGTTTCTTCATCTTCTTCAACAGGAACGGCCGTTTTTACCATTTTGGGTGCAGGCTCAGATTTAGGCGGTGATTTCGATACGACCGGCTCAGCAATTGGTGCTTTAACCACTGCTGGCGTCTCAACTACAGGTTTATCGACCACTGGTTGATCAGCTATTTGCGCCGTCAAACGCACCTGAGCATTCCGTGCCCCAATACCTAACAAGCCCCGGCTGCCTTCATCTAGCACCTCAATTTCAACTGCATCCCGGCTCAAACCTAACTGCGCCAATCCAGCTTGAATGGCAGCCTCGACATCTGAACCTTTCGTTTCAACTACTTTCTGCCCCATAATGACTCACTTTTCCTGTTCGCAACTATCGGTGAGGGAACGGCCGTTACGCCTTCTTCCACCCACTAATCGTAAAATTATCGTTTTGCCGAGCGTCGTTTCCGTTTAGATGTAGGTGGCTTTGCTTTATACGATCCCTTTGAGTCGGACGCCTTCGCGTCAAAACCAGACATTGGTTGTTGATCAACTACCACCGGTTCCGTAGATTTAGCCGCTACCGCATCAACTGGCGGCACCACACGGCGCGTATACCAGCCTTGCAAAATACCAATCACATTTGAAAAAATGAAATAGATAGATAAACCAGCCTGAAACTGCAACGAGAAAAAGCCAAACATCAACGGCATCGTATACTGCATTGACTGCGACATAGCTGCCGCCGGATCATCTTGCTTGCCCTTGCCATCCTTCTTCTTTGCTGGTGACATATATTTCTGCTGCACAAACATCGTCACAAACACCAAGATCGGCAAAACCAAGAAAGGATCAGGTTGACCCAGATTCCACCACAAGAAGGTTGTATCAATAGGAAGAATAGAACTTAAGTTAATGCCCGAATAAACACGTTGTGTTAATTCATACAATGCTAAAGGCGTTGTCCCCAACATAATGCGGAAAACAGTAAACATACCAAAGAGGACAGGCATCTGAATAATCATTGGCAAACAACCGGTAAGCGAATCAGCCGGATTGTAACCAATCTTTGAAAATTCCTCTTGCATTTTTTGCGGGTTATCTTTGTACTTCTTTTGAATCGCCTGAATTTGCGGCTGCATTTCCTGCGTACGCATCATCGAACGCTGTTGCTTTAAATTAAGTGGCAGCGTGAGCAGGCGGATAAGAATCGTAAACACCAAAATGGCTAAAATGAGATTATTGCCCAAAAAATCATAGAGCAACAACATCGCGTTTAGCATGGGGTTTATGACAAATTCATTCCAGATATAACTCATAATATTTTATCCTGTGAAGCCTACTTTTCGCTTGCAGACGTAGGCGAATAGGTCCACTGCTGGATGCCACTGGTTTTATCATAAGCGATTAGCAAATCTTCCGTCGTAGTACCGAACAACACGCCAATCACAGAATCACCAATCACAACAGGTGTTGTATAAATACCAGCCACAGGTGACTGCTGCCACACTTGCGTACCGTCTTCACTATTAAAGGCTGTTAAAAACCATTGTTGCTCTCTGCTGCCAGGATCCCCTTCCGAGGCAATGTATATAACGCCATCAGAAACGGCAGGGCTCGTAACAATGGGGCCAGGAGCAGATGCCTGCCAAAGCAGCTCACCTGTGGCGGCGGCAACAGCATAAACATTGCCGTTCATATCACCAAAGATAACTTGCTCATCAACTACAATGGGAGCACCCCAAATGCCAGTTTCGGCAGTAAACACCCACACTTCTTCGGTGTCTGATACCGTTCTATCGAAGGCATGAAGAAAGTTATCCAGCCCACCTGCGTAAAGCATATCACCATCTAGCGTGAGACCACCAGGGAAAGACGACTCAGTTTGCCAACGGCCGTTTTCAGTGCCAGCTTCTCCATCAATAGCATAGATATTACCATCCATGCCAGCAACATAGAGATTACCGTCTGCGTAAGCCATCGGCCCCCAAATCGGATTTGCTGCCACAAACGGTGCCGGCCACAAAGCTTGACCATTCGTGGCATCAATTGCAAAAACTTTGCTGTCGCCTGTAGCAAAAAAGGCACGGTCGCCTTCTTGCAGCAGCGGCGCAATAATTTTATCTTCAGCCAAGTCACTGTTTTTCCAATCAGAGGGGGAACCGGGTGGGTCAGACACACCATAGACAGACACAATCTGGCGGGGATTTATCATGCTGGTCGCTTGCCCGTAATCACCAAATACAACCCGTCCATTTAGCACAGATGGTGCTGCATCAAATTGCAATTGGCTGCGCTCTTCACCTGAAGGATAAGTCCAATCAGCGCTTTGGGTAGCAGTATCATAGGCCAGCACCGCTGGCCCATAAGCCACATAAACCTTGTCACCATCAGCGGTCATGCCGGGCCAGTTTTGTGTCTGCTCTTGTCCGGCACATGCAGCTAAAACAAAAGCAGCAAGGATGAGTAAGAATAGTATCGGCTTGGTAAACGGCCGTTTCGCTGCATACAAAGAGGAACCTCCATCAGGGAACCGGATCATATCCGCCAGGATTGAATGGATTACAACGACCAACACGTTTGATCGCCATCCAACCACCCTTTAGAAAGCCATATTTCTCAATTGCTTCATACCCATAATGAGAACAACTGGGGGTAAATCGGCAGCTAGGCGGAAAAGCCGGTGAAATAAATTTTTGATAAAACCGAATGAACAACAAGGCAATACGTTTCATATGCGTCTCCATCATTCAACAGAACTATTCTGTCTGTCTAATAAGTTT
>JACSSI010000616.1 GCA_014879345.1 Anaerolineae bacterium
AATATTGGTTTTCAAGGCTTTCGAGCTAGTGTTTTACCCTGGTTATTTTTGGGCGGATTAGTCAGTTTGGAGCAGATGTATCCACCTAAAGTTTGATCTTAACTTTTGCACATCATAATTATAGTGGAACAAGTTGACAGCATTGATTCTCAAGGCTTGGTTTACAGTCCTGTGAATTGCCAAAAATTGCTTACATAATGAGTTCTAGCTGGTTCTACTAAAAGTAAAATCAAATCTAGGAGGGTTGTTTTATGCCTGAAGAGTTAATTGGCTTAATTCCTGCCGCTGGTAAAGGAGTTCGCTTGGGGTTACCGTACCCTAAAGAACTGTATCCCATTATCCGTGACAACCATTACAAGCCTATATCCCAATTTGTTGTACAAAATATGACAGAAGCTGGCATTCAGCATATTGTGTTCGTTGTGAATGAAACCAAACATCAATTGATGGGCTATTTTGGAAACGGTTATCGCTTTGGCTGCAATATTAGCTATGTTGTTCAAGAAGCCCGGGATGATTCAAAAAAATCGACATCGCCAGGTTTAGCGAATGCGTTGGATTCTGCCTATCATCTAATTCAAGGGAAAACAGTTTTCTTTGGTATGGCAGATACGATTATGCAGCCATCAAATATGTTTGCTCAATCATATGAAGCGGCGTTGCCCGATGATGATGTGATATTTGCTATGTGGACGACTGAGCGGCCTGAAAAATTTGGTATGGTGAGATATGAGGAAAACGGCCGTGTCATTGAGATTGTCGATAAGCCAAAACAAACTGATCTGACTGAAATGTGGGGAGGGATTATCTGGCGACCAAGATTTACTGAGTACCTGCATACCTGTGTTCATGATAGAGGTATTTCCGACTTTGCATATATCATGAACAGCGCGATTGAAAAGGGTATGAAATTTCGTGGTGTTCATTTAAAAGATGGCGTTTACATTGATTTAGGCACATATGAAGAAATTATGGAATTGGATAGCAGATTTCGAGAGAAAAACTAATGACAACAGAAACGATTGCAGAAAATAATTCAGACATGAATCTAGGTAATATGCCTGATTTTTCCATTGTTTTGGTTTGTTGGAATAATAAGGATTATTTGAAACCGTGTTTGGAATCTCTTTATAATGGGGGTTTGAAGAGGAGTTTTGATGTAGTCGTGGTAGACAATGGGTCTACTGATGGCAGCCAGGAAATGTTGAGGGATCAGTATCCAGACATATTGATTATTCAAAACGATCATAATGTTGGTCTGGCAAAGGCGTGTAATCAAGGAATGGAAGCAACTGACAGCCCTTATGTGCTTCTGTTGAATAATGATACGCTGGTCAATGGCGAAGCTTTGGATGCGTTTGTTGATTTCATGGAAAACACGCCTGATGCAGGAGCTGTTGGTGGCAAGTTGTTAAATGAGGATGGCTCTTTCCAGGCTGGTTATGCTGATTTTTCTTCATTATGGGAGGAGTTTTTAATTGCCACTCATATTGGGGAAATTTTACGTGAGGGGTATCCATCTCATTTGGACGTTGATATCCAGCAGCCCACGCCGGTTGGGTGGCTAAGTTCAGCCTGTTTGCTGCTGCGGCGAGCGGCTTTGAATGAAGTGGGAATGTTGGACGAAGAATACTTTATTTATGGGGATGAGGCTGACTTGCAATATCGTCTACAACAGAATGGATGGAAAGTATATTATTTGCCCTCGGCGACCACACTTCATTATGGCGGACGCAGTATGAATCGTTGGCGTCGACGCAAAATGGTTTACCGCGGAAAAATGTTATTTTATCGCAAGAATTACGGGCCGGTGAAAGAAGGTTCTTTGCGGGTTTTATTAGGCGGCCTCAGCCTTGTTAAACTGGCGGGTTGGGGAGGGGCTTATGTGTTGCCTGGTAAACGAGATGTAGCGAAAAAAGAATTGAATTCGAACATAGATGTCGTGAAGTTGTGTTTGAAGCTGGAATAATTTTATGCGAATTTTGTTTTTATCACAGCTTGTTCCTTTTCCTATAGATGCCGGACCAAAAGTGCGCAGTTATCATGTTTTACAATATTTGTGTTCGGTGGGACATGAGGTGACGTTGGTTGCATTTGAGCGAGAGAGTGACAAGGTGGAGGATATTGCTCATTTGCGGAAGTTTTGCACGGCTGTGTATACGGTGCCGATGGTTCGTTCGCGGATGAAAGATGCCTGGTATTTGGGTCAGAGTGTGCTGAAAGGTGAACCTTTTTTGATTGTGCGGGATGGCGTAGATGGCATGTTTCAATTGATTCAATCGTTGATGCGAGAGCAGCATTTTGACACGGTTCATGCGGATCAGCTTTGGATGGCGCAGTATGCGTTGGCTGCCCGGTCGTATCTGAATGGGAATGGTTCTCAGCTTAAGTTGGTATTGGATCAGCACAATGCTGTTTATTTGATTCCTGAACGGTTGGCGTCTGATTCGTCTAATCCAGTGAAGCGTCTGATTTTAGGCCATGAGGCACAGGCTTTGCACCGATATGAGCTGGATACGTGTGCTCGTTTTGATGATGTGGTTTGGGTGACGGATGAAGATCGGCAGGCGTTGTCTATAGATGCGACGCAGTTAATTGGTGATTTGACGATTCCAATTTGTGTGGATACTGAGGAAAAAGCTGTTGTTTCTCGTTTCCCAGGGGCTAAACGGGTGATGTTTTTGGGTGGTTTGCATTGGCCGCCGAATGCTGAAGGTGTTTTGTGGTTTGCACGTGAAGTTTGGCCGCAGATTGTAGCAGAAATGCCAGAGGCAATCTTGACGGTGATTGGCAAAGCACCGCCAGGGTCTTTGCAATCTGTGGAGAATCCGATTCCGAATTTGGATGTAACAGGCTATGTTGATGATGTGACGAGTTATCTGGCGGAAACGGCCGTTTTCATTGTGCCGCTTCATGCTGGTGGGGGGATGCGGGTCAAAATCATTGATGCCTGGTCATGGGGGCTGCCCATTGTGTCTACGTCGATTGGGGCTGAAGGGGTTCAGTACCGAGATGGTGAGAACCTGTTAATCGGAGATAGTGCGCATGATTTTGCAACGGCCGTTTTGAAGTTGATGCAGGATCGAAACCTGGCCGATTCTATTGCAGGGAAAGGGCGTCTGACCGCAGAAACCACGTATGAATGGCGGAACGTTTATCGTGCCTGGGATAAAGTATATGACTAAGCATGTTCAAAGTCGCCACATTCTTATTGGCATAATTATAGTTGCAGTGGTTTTGCGTGTGGCAGCCGCTTTGTATCTGGGCAATCAGATCGTGGAACTGCCCGGTACTTTCGACCAGATTTCTTACCACAAATTAGCATTGCGCGTATTAGGCGGTTATGGTTTTTCCTTTGGCGAATTGTGGTGGCCTGTAACTCCGGCGAACGAGCCGACGGCACACTGGTCGTTTTTGTATACCTTTTATTTAACGGCCGTTTACGCGCTCTTTGGTTCAAACCCGCTGGCTGCTCGTGTGATTCAAGCAATCGCGGCCGGCATCTTGATGCCAGTGCTTGTTTTTCGTGTAGCAAAGTTGATTTTCAGTCCTAATTCACCAGCTTCTGCATATGAATCAGATTTTCACAAAGGAACCTGGATTGGATTGTTTGCTGCCGGGATAACGGCCGTTTACATTTACTTCATTTATTATGCGGC
>JACSSI010000617.1 GCA_014879345.1 Anaerolineae bacterium
CAGCAGCGATGGATCATCAACCTGACGAACATCACCACCTTGCGCACCAACCATAGCACGGAATTTTTGCAAAGCCGCACCATTCGCCCGTACCGCCCGCGCCATCTCTTTGGCTTCATCAAGCGTGGCCGCTTTGCCAGCCAGCAGCAGCATGTAGGCTGAAATATCCAATACATGCGCCCAAAGTTGTTCCGGGCCGCCACCTTGCAAGGTTTCGATGGCTTCCTTCACCTCAAGCGCATTGCCAATGGCATTGCCCAACGGTTGGTTCATATCAGAAATAAGCGCTGCCGTTTTCCGCCCCGCATCGTTGCCAATATTAACCATGATTTGTGCCAATTCTTTTGCAGCCTCAACGGTAGGCATAAACGCTCCGCTGCCCACTTTCACATCCAAGACAATGGCATCCGCACCCGCCGCCAGCTTTTTCGACATGATGGAGCCAGCAATCAGCGGCGTAGAGGCTACCGTGCCGGTCACGTCACGCAGGGCATAGAGTTTGCCGTCGGCGGGAGCCAGTTTGGCCGTTTGCCCCGCCAACACCAGGCCGATGTCGGCCAACTGCGCTTTGAACTGGTCAAGACTCATCTGGCACGACCAACCGGTGAATGATTCCATCTTGTCTAGCGTGCCGCCGCTTGAGCCGAGCCCGCGACCGCTCATTTTGCCCACTGGCACACCGCACGCCGCCACGATGGGCTGCACCACCAGCGTGGTCTTATCGCCCACACCGCCGGAGGAATGCTTATCCACGACGAAGGGAGCGACGTCGTGCAGGTCTAGCTGGTCGCCGGAACTGGCTATTGCCAGGGTCAGGTCTACGGTTTCCCGCCGGTTCATGCCGCGTAGATAAATTGCCATCAAGAGTGCTGATACCTGGTAATCGGGGATGTTGTCGGCGGTGTATTCGGTGATAAACCAGTTTATTTCGGCGGTGGAAAGTTCACCACCATCTCGTTTTATTGAGATTAAATCAACCATTCTCATGGGGGTTTGTCCTTGTCTGTTTGGTTTTTAAACGAAGTTCAATGGTTTGTGATTTTGGGATTATAGCAGGAATGAGGATTTTTCGGGTATGGCAGAGGAGGGAAATTTGTGAATGGGGAAGTAACGGCCGTTTGGCTGCCCACTATGGAAATGCCGATAGAAAATCGAGGGGTTGGGTGGAGTTTAAGTAATTTGAATGGGAACGGCCGTTTTGCTCCTGAAAATGGTGCGGCACAAGCTGTAAACAAAATTTTGCATCGAATTAGCGCAAATTTACGCGAATTATTTGGCTTCACTCAATAAAAATTCGCATTGATTCGCGTAAATTCGATGCTATTTTTTGAAGAAACGGCCGTTATCATCCCCATTCCCAAAACGTTGCAGTTTGTTTGCACCCAATTTGCAGCGGGAGGTCTGGGTTTTGTGCTAGACTGGCGCAGGAGGGTTATAGATGAAGAGGGTATGCGGAGAACGGCCGTTTTGCTAACAAATCTGGTCGAGGCTGGCAAACGAGGCGTGGCTCGGACAGGAGTCCGGCCACAGCGGCAAATGAAAGACCGCGCTGGAGCAGAGGGCTGGGCGGCTTGGGCTAGTTGTGAATGGGGGAGGAACGGCCGTTTAGCTATCCTGTTTTCGGGAATTCATAGCACTCTGGCTGAGTTGTTCTAAGTTTTCAGCTTGCCACAGACTTCTCTGCCACACGGTATAATCAAATGGTTCTCGATTAATTAAACTAATGAACCGCTCTGCTTCAACTTCTCCCAAAGCCGCGATTAATACTTCTATGCCTTTTTGTCTAATTTCTGTATCAGTTATCATAATTATCCAACACCTTCACAAATTCGGTGGGATTCATCAATTTTACATCCTTGATGAGATCCGTTTTATTGAGTAACTTGTCATCTGTCGTCAAAAAATAGTCTGCATTTGCTGCCACAGCAGATGCAATATGTAAGGCATCCTTCCATTTTTTAATAGCTGTGCGCCTATCACTAAAAGGATTTTGTGCATTCTCAAAATCAAGTATGTATGACCAGACTAATTCTAGGTGACCATCTTTTATTTGACCTTGTATGTATAGTTTTGCTTCTGTTTCAAGCCGAATACGAATAGAACTTTGATCATCAAATGGCCGGTTAAACGCACAATTATCTAAATACAATCTCATGTAGCTTATTATACTTGATTTCCTCTGGTATATGGTCAGCCAAGCGGTGTTAGGGAAATGATGCCGTTATCTGTTCCTTACTCTCATGTGCCTAAATTCATGAATGGATGGGCAAACGGCCGTTTGCTGCATAGACCTTTTGAGGCGGGAACGGCCGTCTTCCCTACAATGCTAAATTAAACTGTAACGCTCTAGCTACCTCTTCCATTTTACTGTCGCCGAGTTGTCCAATGGGGCGAAGCTGATTTGCCCCACGTGGAGGTCTCAGTCTGCTCTCGTCTCCGCTTTGGTGAATGGTTGCCATTTGGCTGCAATTGACAGCACTGACGGCAGGCAACCCGCTTTCTGCTGGCGCAATTACCACCATGAACGGATAGGGCTTTGGTGGAATCGCGCTGGTGATAGCCACAACAACGGTCGTAGGACTGTAACGGTTGCCGATGTCGTTTTGCACGACCAGCGCCGGGCGTAACCCACTTTGTTCGCTCCCTTTTACCGGGTCAAATTCCACCCAATAAATTTCTCCGCGTTTAACCGGCATGGCTCGCTCCTTCAGTCGCTGCCCAGGCAGTAGCCACACTACCAGCGCTGGCGGCAGCAAATTCGGCTGCTTCTTGCGCGTAAAACTGATACCCTTCAGCCGCCAACCGTTCTTCTTCTTGTGTTTTGATAGCCGCCAACGCCTCGCCGATAACCTGGCTGCGGCTTTTTTGAGTTTGCGCCGCACGCTGGTCGGCAAATTCCAGCAACGCCTGAGGCAGAGAAATGGTGACTTTTTGAACCGAAGAAATTGTCATGTGCCTTACTTACCTCCATTGGAATAGTTATCCCTCATTTTACGACCAATCAAGTCGTAAATCAAGTCATACTTTCGGTATGATCAGGCAGACGAAAAACGGCCGTTCTCCGCTGATTCTTGACTGTTCCCTGATAACTATTAGTTGTATTCCGCCCGATACACCCCTAAAATCTGCTATAATTGCCAGAAAATTCGACCCGCTTAGGCGTCGGAGCCAATCCCACCACACTGAAGCGAGCTTTTTGCTAAAGGAAAACAGCATGACAGAAAAAGTAAATACCCTTCTCATTAATGGCATCGTCGTTACCATGGATGCCGATTTCACCGTCTACGAAGATGGCGCAGTCGCAATCGACGGGGATTCGATTGTGGCTGTAGGCACAACGGCCGATGTGACCAACCAATACAGTGCAGACGAGATTGTTTCCTGCGCCGGACAGGTGATTATGCCGGGTCTGGTAAATGCCCACACGCATATCCCCATGACATTGCTGCGCGGCTTAAACGATGACCTGCGCCTGGATGTCTGGCTGGGCTACCTCATGCCGCTGGAACGCGAGTTTGTGACGCCGGAATTTGTGAAGCTGGGTACACAGGTGGCGTGTGCGGAGATGATCCGCTCCGGCATTACCAGCTTTGCCGACATGTATTATTTTGAAGATGCCATTGCGGAGGAAACGGCCGTTATCGGCATGAGAGCGCTT
>JACSSI010000618.1 GCA_014879345.1 Anaerolineae bacterium
ATTAAATCAATGATAAAGGCAAATGAACGGGTTATAAAACCTGCATAATGACCTTGTAGTGTTTGATACTTTGTTTTCATGGTTAGAGAGCCGCTGTATTGCTGGTTAATCCTCTGGTTTAGCTTGTCTATTCAGACGGATGGCTTGTGCTTGAACGGCTGGGGAAGGAGGTGGTAATTCTTCTCGTTGAGATTTTCTCAGGAAATTACGGGCGAAACGTTCCATCACGTTATCGGCCGTGACTGTGCGGGTGCGCACATCTTCGACCACCTCGTTTGCCATGCCGAGGCTTTGCTGCTGAATGAGTTCCGTGATTTCTTCGTTGTCGGCCAGGAATTCGATCACCTCATCGATGGATTCACCTAGTGCTTCACGCGCCAAGGCCCGCGCGGCCGGGTCTTCACGCCGCCCTCGTTCTACTAATGGATTGATTTTTGATTCACCATAAGCAACAAGCTCATCATATTTCTTTTGAATAGGTTGGTAAAAACGGCTCTTTGTGACGGGTTGTGTTTTTTTTGAGACAGTCTGGCTGACATTGTTTGCTGTTTTGTTTAAATTTTCTAGCCCAAGCTCGACCTTATCTTTCAACTCAAAGAATGCGCCTAAAACGGCATAGCGCACGATGGCTGCTTTTGTCTCTTCTGGCGCTGCCATTGATTCGACTTGATGACGGGCCGCTTCTTCCCATTGTTGCAGATATTGGCCTAGCTCTTCCGCGCCGATCAGACCCGTGCCAATGACCAGGCGCATGAGAATATCTAATTGATCTTTGGCGACGTTTTGCTCAGGCGTAGTTGGTATGACTGTGGGCAAATTTTGACTGGGATCAGAAGAGGGCGGCGTGGCCGTAATGCCGTTTCTGATTTCGTATTCAACAGGTTTTGTTGCTTGAGCCATTTAATTTTTTATCCAATTCTGTCACTTTCAAAGATATAATAATGGTAGCGGGTTTTATAGGAATATACAATTATGATTGTTGAGTCCTTTTGACCAGATTCCAAGACAGCATAGAATGATTTAAAACTTCACCAGAAAAGCGGTTAGATACATCACCAGAATACCAACTGTAATCGCCGCGAAGTTTATCCAGGAAACGGCCGTTTCCTTCCGTCGTTTCGCATCCCGCACCAGCATCTTACCCACCTCCCAAATCACCTGCAAAATCGCGCCAGCGCCCAAACTGAGGAACAACACCGCCAGGAACGGACTAAAAGCAAAACCACCAATCCACGTGCCTAACATGGCTGGTGCACCAGCCAAAATTGCCAGTAAAGCAAAGGTCAATAATCGCGGTTTTTCGCCTTTCGTTAGGGGGGCGACAATGCCGATACCTTCGGTGATATTGTGTAAGGTAAAGCCGATGACCAGAAACGACCCCAACGCCGCTGCGCCAGTGGCAAAGGCTGCGCCAATTGCCAGCCCCTCGCCAAAATTATGCAGCCCAATGCCAATGCCAATAAACGTCGCCACCGTCATCGGTGAACCGCCGCGCCGCTGTCCAATCGCCAGCAAAATCCCCAGGCTGAACAATATGCCAAACACCACCACCGGAATACCCTGAAACACGGCCGGTAATTCAGCAGAAATTTCGAGCGCTTCAAGCACCGTGTCAATAAATAGAAAAACAAGCAGACCAATTGTCAACGCTAGAAAGGCATTGATCCATTTCGGGTCAACGCGGCGCATAAATGGATACCACAACATGCCCAACGCCACCGGAATCACGCCCACATAAATGCCCAATAGGCCATAATGGAAAAAGGTAGCGGCGCTGGTCTGGGGTGATTCCACCGCTACTGCCACCTCTGTGCCAAAAGTAACACCGGTTGAGGTAATCAAAAAGATGGGCAGCGGTTCACCCGTTACCCAGGGGTAGGCCAAATCAATTGTCGCCTGTTCAAGTTTAGCTAATGTGTGATCGGGCGATATCTCATACTGCCAGTAAGCATCATCAATCGCCACCTGGGCAATGGTTACTGGATCAGGGCCGCCGTTGATGACGCTGATTTGCAAACGGCCGTTTTCCGGAAACACCACACGTTGAATCGTCAGTTCCTCTAAAGGCGGAAAATTACCAGTAAAATAGGATAGCGGATCCAGCAGCATAAACAGCGCAATCAAACCCAGTAAAATGAGCAGTGGAAAAACAGCCAACAGCCATTTAGGAACCCGACTTGTGGCAGGAATTGAATTTTGTGTCATATTGTTATGCCTCCACCTGGAAGAAACCCATCCAGCCCAATTCCGCAAACTCGCTCTGATGACCATGAAACATGTACAAACCTGGCTCAAAATCGGCAAAAGAAACTTCCACAATACCGCGCTGTGCCTGGCACTGCATAACCGTATCGACAGTTTTCAAGGTGGGGTAGAGGGTTGTGCCATGATCGTAATAGTCGAAAAAGTTTGCATGAATGTGGAGCGAATTGATCAAGTCAAATTCAGTCAGATTCACCAAATAAATGCGCTGTAATTGATCTGGCTGAATGACAATCGGCCGGTTCATGCCATAAGCAAACGCGATAGAATTCGCCGCATACACCTCATTTGCGCCATCAAAATTGGTATCAAAACCATTCATCACCATCACCATTTCATGAACAGCCTGGCATTCAGGGTAAGTATGATTGCGTGTCTTGGCGATTTCTTTTTCTTCGCCCTCATACTTTTCGGGATCAGGATCAATGATAAAAGCGCCGTACAAACCTTTGTGAATATGCCTTTTCAATGGCAGCGCATGACAATGATAAAGATGGCAGCCAAACGGTTTGGCATCCATTTCATAGACAAACGTTTCCCCAGGATTGATGTTGCCTCGACCCACGCCTGGAATTCCATCCATAGAGGCGGCATGGATACTATGAAAATGGATGGTATGTGGATGATCGCTGGCATTGGTAAATTCAATTTGCAGGCGTTCTCCTTCCACACAACGCAAGGTAGGCCCAGGGCATTGCCCCACAATATGGCCGACTCGTTTTGAAGCGGCTGAAGTGGGGCTGCCGTATAGCCATCCCGGAAAGAAAATGCCTGGCGCAATCTCAAACTCTTTGTTGATGGCAACGATTTTCCAACGGCGAATGAGGGAGCCATCTTCAGCTTCTAGCAGTTCGCCATAATCAAAATCTGTCAGAACCTCATGCGGATCAAACTGGTTTGCCACGTTATCTACTTCACCCACCATGCCGGCGTCACCATGCCCGCTATGAATATCCTGATTCGACTGGGCTGCTATGGCATTATGAGCATCCGAATTGGCCGTTACCGGTTGAGGGACAAGCACTTTGCTCAGGCCCATTAAGCCAACCAGTCCAGCGATGCTTGCCCCACCTGTGCGCAGGAACGAGCGCCGGGATGCACCCAGGCTCTGTTTTGTTTTGTTCATTTTTGTTTTCCCTTCCATTTTCTTCTCCTGCCCAACTTAGATCGTTTACAGAAGCGCGACCCACAACAAGGTACACCGCACCTGTCTTTACATTGTATTTTGTGGCGAAAGTAATGGTATTAGGCGAGCCTGTAATTTAAATTTAGATACACCTAAATCATACGCAAGATAAACAAAGACGTCAAGCGGCAATAAGATTGGGGGTGCGGTTAGTTTTTGTGTAACAAAGCAGACTACAAAAGTCTTGCCAATACGAATTGGCATTAAAT
>JACSSI010000619.1 GCA_014879345.1 Anaerolineae bacterium
CTGATGTCGCTGAATAAATCGAGTGCGCCGAAGGATTGGGCGAGGGATTTTGCAGATAGAATGGTCATGGGGAGGATTATAATTGTCAATTGTCAATTGCCAATTGTTAATTGTTAATTGTCAATGGGTGGCACTTTGCCTGTTAAATGGAAAAAGTAGGGGAATGATTGGGGAGGATAACGGCCGTTCTCCCTATAATGATCCTACCAAACAAAAAGGAGTGCATGATGACTATAGATGTTGACAAGTTACACAGCCAAAACAGCCCGCATCGTTTGTGGCAATCTTTATTTACTGGTCTCAGTTATTTGCCCTGGGTCTGGCTGTTTTTGATGGGCTGCTTTGCGATAGCAACGGCCGTTTACACCGGACATTTCCCGACTTACGGACAACCCGACCCAAAAGACACGGGACTGTTAACCGTGCTGTATCTGCCCCTCATCATCTTGCTACCCATCATATTTTTCTCCTGGATTTTTTGGGTGGCATTTGGTCTGAGTAAACATTTTCTTGACGTGCCGATTCAGATTCGGCGACAGGAAGTCATTCCTTTTGTATCAGGGTATTTCGTTTTTCTGTGGTTCGTGTTATCTGATTTTGCGGGTTTGATAACCTGGCTGATGGATTAAATAATAACTCACCTTCCTACGAAAGAATACAAAAATCTCAAGCTTTTGTACACTTGTACAGCATGATATAATTTTTATGAGGTGAGATGATGGCATTAATCATTCAAGAGCAAGCCCCCCCTTTAAAAGAGGACCATGATGGCGTGATGCGCATGAAAGGCAGTCGCGTTACCTTAGATACGGTCATCCATGCTTTCAATGAAGGTCACACTGCTGAAGAAATTGTCAGTCATTATCCTGCTTTGAAGTTGGCCGATGTATATGGTGTTATCTCCTACTATCTAAATAACCAAGTCACCGTAGATAATTATTTACAACAACAAGAAAATGAAGCGAAAGAAATTCGGCAGATTATGGAATCTTCCCCTGATTACCAACTCTTTCGAGAAAGTCTTCTTGCCAGGCAAAATCCCTCCCATAAATCCAGTTAACCATGAAATTTGCGGCCGACGAGAATTTTGACAACCGTATCTTGCGTGGTCTACTTCGTCGTTTACCAGACCTGGATATTGTACGTATCCAAGACACGGTTGTGGCTGGAAAAGACGATGCAACTGTTCTCGCGTGGGCAGCAGACGAAGGCCACATTTTGTTAACGCATGATCAAAAAACCATTCCTCGTTATGCACATGAGCAAATGAAAAGCGGCAAATCAACTGCTGGCGTTATACTGAGCAATAATCATTTGCCAATCAGCGGCGTTATTGATGATTTGCACCTTATAGTTGTCTCCAGTTCAATGGCCGAGTGGATAGATCGAATCCAGTATTTGCCTCTTTGATTTTTTAGCATATGCACAAACGGCCGTTTTCCCCCACCGATCAAGCAGCCGCCAAACAACTCATCCTCGCCGGTCTCGCCGAGCATTGGGGTGAACTCGATTTGAGCCTCAATCCAGACCTGAACGACATTCAGGCCAGCTACGTTGACAAGGGCGGTGTTTTCATCGTGGTTGAAGCTGAAAATGGCAAGCTGATTGGCACAGGCGCCTTGCTGCCGGAGGGCGAGAATGCCGCCCGCATCTTGCGCGTCTCTGTTCACCAGGATTACCGGCGCATGGGATTGGGGCGTGCCCTCACGGCGGAATTGATTGAAGCCGCACATCATGCTGGCTACGCAAAAATACTCGTAGAAACCACCGAAACCTGGGAACCGGCTATCCGCCTCTATCAAGATTTCGGGTTTACAGAGGTGGATCGGTATGGCGGAGATGTGCATATGGAGCTGGTGATGTAGGGGCAGGGTTGCAGGTGGCAAGGTTGCAGGGTTGCAGGGTAACGAGATACTTTGCCACCTTGCCACTATGCCACTTTTCCACTCTGCCACTTTTCCCGGCTAAGAAGTGAGTTAGAGTTAGGCTACGATAACGGCCGTTCTCTTGGACACCGCCTTAATTTCGCTATAATGCCCGCATAACATCGCACAAAAATCTGCGAAATCCTTCGACAAACTCAGGACAGATACTGCGAAATCTGTGGATAAAAAGGCAATGACAGGAAAACGAAGCATCATACTATTGTTAGTGGGAACGGCCGTTGTGCTGTTCTTACTCGCTACCCCGGCAATGATCAAAGCCGTGCCGCCCCGCTACCTGTCGCGGCTGCCGCAGCCAATTCAGGACTTTGGTGCGCCCAAACAAGAAGTTGCCATCCTGCCCACGGTGGCGGTAACGGCCGATTTGAGTTTCTTGCTCACCCCGTCAGCCACACCCACCGCCGATTTACCGCCCACAAACACGGCCGTTCCTGCTGCCATCCAATTCACCCTGACCCCAGAAGCAACAGAACCGCTGCCGCCCACCTTCACACCACCGCCACCCACAGCCACGCCACTCCCCATTCCCCCACAAGCGCGACTGGAAGGCGTCACCCACAAATTCCAGGAATGGAACAACTGCGGCCCCGCTACGTTGGCAATGACCCTGACCTATTTCAACATTCAGGCCAGCCAGGCAGACACAGCCGCCTTCCTCAAACCCAGTCCAGAAGACCGCAACGTCAGCCCATTTGAAATGGTGGCATACGTGCAGGAAAAAACAGACCTCGAGGCGCTCTTCCGCGTGAATGGCGATCAACAAACCATTCAGCGATTGTTGGCCGCGGGATTTCCCGTCATCCTGGAAATTGGTATCGAGCCACCGGGCGAGTTTCAATGGATGGGCTGGTATGGTCATTACATGCTGGCAGTGGCTTACGATAATGCCAAGCAGCAGTTTTGGGTCTACGATTCCTGGCTGGGAACCAGTGAAGTACCACTGGAAAACGCCAATCCCGACGGCCGTACCCTCACTTACCAGCAATTAGATGAATTCTGGCCCCATTTCAACCACAACTACATCGTCCTTTATGAACCGGAACGGGCTGACGAAGTGGCAGCCATCATTGGTGAAGAGATGGACGACACGATTATGTGGCAAAATGCGTTGGCTGAAGTTCAAGCACAAATTGCAGCCAACCCTGAAAACGCCTTCTACTGGTTCAATTTAGGCACAGCCTACAACGCCCTCGGCCACTTTGAAGAAGCCGCCGCCGCTTATGATCAGGCACGTGCCATCGGCCTGCCCTGGCGTATGTTGTGGTACCAATTTGGCCCCTACCAGGCGTATTATGAAGCGGGACGGTATGAAGATGTGCTGCTCCTGGCTGACACCACCCTCAAAGATCGTCCTTATTTTGAAGAATCCTTTTACTATCGTGGTCTGGCATTAGCAGCCCTGGGCGAAACCAAAGCCGCCCGCCAAGACCTTGAAAAAGCCGCCAGCTTTAATCCCAACTTCATCCCCGCTGCGGACGCTTTAGCATCTTTAGACTCCGGAGGTTAATCAAAGTTGCAAAGTGGCAAGGTGGCAGGGTAAAAAGGTTACTCTGCAACTTTGCAACTCTGCAACCTTGCAACTTTTACCATGAAAAAACGAACACGAAATATCATTCTACTCATTGTTGGCTTGCAAATTGTTGTGATTATTGGTTTGATGATGCTGCCATCTGTGGCACGCGCCATTCCGGGACGTTACCGCGTGGCCTTGCA
>JACSSI010000620.1 GCA_014879345.1 Anaerolineae bacterium
TCCCGAAACCAGCCCAAAGAGCCGCCGCCCACCGTGCCAGCCGCCAAAATATATTGGTCGGGCAGCACATGGTGCGAAAAAATCAAACGCGGCTCCACCACCACCCGATCCAAACTAATGCCCACGCCACCAGCTTGTCCGCCTTGCTCATTCGTCTGCCCAGGTCGCGTTACGCCTGACCCTAATGCGCCTGCCGCTGCATCGAGACAACCGGCAATCACCGGAATGCCAGCCCGTAAACCGGTATCGGCGGCAGCTTGCACCGTCGTCATGCCTGCCACTTCTGTTGTCGGGCAGAGACGAGGCATTTTTTCCAGGGGGACGCCCATCAACTCGGCCGCAGCGGCATCCCAACATTCCTGGCGAATATCAAAAAAGTGATAGCCATACGCCTGGGTAAAGTCACAAGAAAATTCGTTTGTAAAGCGGGCCACAATAAAGCCGGTGGCGTCTAAAAACCGGTGGGCAGACTCAAAAATATCTGGCCGATTTTGCTTGAGCCAGAGGAGTTTGGGGGTGATGTACGCTTCGTCGAGGGGATTGGCGTTGAGGTTCACCAAGCGGTCGGCTTCGGGCAAACTCTTCAGCCATTCTGTCTCAGCCACGGCGCGGCGATCCAGCCAGATCATGGCGGGAGCCAGCGGGTTGATGTGTTCGTCAACAGGGATGAGCGTCCAGCCCACTGCGTCAATGCCAATACCAGCCACATCTTCTGCTTGCACACCTGCTTTAGCTATCACTTGCTGAATGGTGTCACAGATGGCTTGCCACCAGATGTTTGCATCGATTTCGGCTATCAGCGGACTGGGGCGGTACAGCGGGTAAGCGGCTGAGGCTTCTGCCAAAACGTGACCAGCTTGATTGAAAACGGCCGTTTTCGTGCTGCTTGTGCCGACATCCACCGTCAAAATATAGTGTTGTGCCATGTCTAAACCTTTGAAGGAACACAGAGATTCACAGAGGACACACGGAGATACACAGAGAAAACAGAGAAAAATCTCTCAAATCTCTGTGTATCTCTGTGCCTACTCCGTGTTCTCTGCGTAACAGCTTTTTAAGAAGCAATCACCCCATCCAAATCCCACAAATCTTCCCAGCTTTCAGCCCCTTCCCACAGGAAAACCTGCCCTTTAATCAGGCGGCAGTTCTTGTCGATGCCCGCAATCGCGGCCATTTCTTCATCGGTTAGCGGGTCGATAACGGCCGCTTCTAAATTGCCCCGATATTGCTCCCGATGAATCGAGAACGGAATCGGAATCTGCCCGCGTTGTACCGCCCATTTCACACAGACAACGGCCGGATGCACACCCAGTCGTTCCGCCGCCGCCACGATAACGGGGTCTTCAATGTCTACCGTGTCGTCCGGGGTGGTGTCGCGGTCGGGGCGGGCAGGAGAGCCGATGGGCGAAAAGCCAATGGGCACAATGTCGTTATCGACGCAGTATTGGAACAGTGCCGGCTGTTGGAAGTGGGGATGGAGTTCCATCTCATTGGCGGCGGGCTTGATGCGGGCGTCGTGCAATATCAGTTCCAGTTTGGCCTGGCTCACGTTAGAGGTGCCAATATGCTTGACCAGGCCCATATCGACCAGTTTTTCCATCTGCCGCCACGTCTTCATGAAGTTTTCGTGGATGTAAGGCACGGCATGGGGATCACGGGCATTCACATCCACGCCCGGATCATGGTGATTGGGGAAGGGCCAGTGAACGAGGTACAAATCCAGGTAATCTAGCTTTAAATCTTCGAGTGTCTTTTGGCAGGTTGGAATCACAACCGCTTCTGCATGGCTGTCGTTCCACAGCTTGGAAGTAATCCACAATTCTTCCCGCTTCACCAGACCGCTGCCCAACACCTCGCTAAATGTTTCACCAATCAGCGCCTCGTTGCCGTAGACGGCCGCGCAGTCGATGTGGCGATAACCAAGGGAAATAGCTCCTTTAACGGCCGTTGCAATATCCTCGCCAGAAAAACGATCCGAGCCAAAGGTGCCAATGCCCACAGCCGGTATCCTGGCGCCCGTGTAAGCCGTGCGCTGCGGCACTTGATGCGGGTCTATCCCATCGCTGGCAATCGTAAACGATGCTTGTTTTTCCATAATTATTCCTCCGTGGACAAATAGGGTGATTGTAAACAGGACTCCGTTATGTTATGCGTAACACAGCCATCTAAAAAAAGACAAAACTCGATATATGTTATGCGTAACATTATAGACAGGGATAATTTGATGTCAAGGGCGGATTTTTGGGGAAAACGGCCGTTATTCGGCTAACTTGAATAATTTATCTTGACAAGCCTTAGTCATATGCTACAATGTTACCCATAACATGTTACCCATAACATGTCCCTTATCAAATGAAGCGTAGGATGCTTTTTGGAGAAGAAGAGTCCATGCCCACAATCCGTGATGTAGCCGAACGTGCTGGTGTCGCCACCATGACAGTCTCCCGAGTCATCAACAATTCGGGGTACGTCAGCGATGCCACACGCACAAAAGTGGAATCGGCAATTGCCGACTTAGGCTACGTTCCCAATATGCTTGGCCCCAGCCTACGGTTCAACCAAACCAACACCCTCGCCCTCATTCTCACAGACATCACCAACCCCTTCTGGACGACCGTCGCTCGCGGTGTAGAAGACGCCGCCCAGGAACAAGATTACAGCATTATCCTGTGCAACACAGACGAAAATCTGAAAAAACAAGATCAATACCTGAACATGCTCTTAAAACGGCGCATCGACGGCATGTTATTTGTACCCGCTGATAACCGGGCAGAATCCGTACAGTTGATTCAAAAACAAAATGTAGGGGTTGTTGTTTTAGATCGGAGTTTATCAAACGTCGATGTTGACATCGTACGTGGTGACTCATTTGGCGGTGCGTATCAGTTAGCAAAACATCTGGTAGAACTCGGCCATCGAGACATTGCAGTGCTATCAGGGCCGCAGAACATATTTACCTCAACCGAACGTGTCGCTGGTTTTCGGCAAGCGATGAGCGAGGCAGGTCTAGACCACAATTACGAAAATGTCTATTGGGGTTCTTTTCGGCAAAACCCCAGCGAAATTGCAGAACGCGCTTTGCAGGCGTCGCCCCATCCGACAGCTTTTCTGGCAGTCAATAATTTCATTGCCAATGGCGCCTTGCAATCATTTTTCCAGGCAGGATTACGCGTACCAGAAGACGTTTCCCTGGCATCCTTTGACGACATTCCTGCTATTATTAACCCGGCGCCATTCTTAACCGTATCTGTTCAGCCCGCGTATGACATGGGCTATCAAGCTACACAATTGCTGCTCTCCCGCCTGCGTAATGAAGGGCCAGAAGAACGGCAAGAAATTGTGCTGCCAACAGAAATTTTCATAAGGCAATCCACAGCACCGCCATCTGCTATCTAACAAGACCTGACAGGTTTACAAGACTCTTTGTTAGCTAGTCATTTTTGCATAGCCTATTATCTTTACAGACCAGAGTGTTTATAAACCTGTTAGGTCTAGGCAAATAACATGATGTAACCATAAAGGAGGATTCGTGTATGGTTTGACACAAAAGGTGAGTGATGACTTGGTGAGTGCAGACACAAGCATCAAGTCAAAAAATTTTAGCAAGCGTTCAAGAAAAAAACGATTTGTTTTAACAAAAATTTCAAGA
>JACSSI010000621.1 GCA_014879345.1 Anaerolineae bacterium
TTCACCGCTCGCCAGGAAAACCCAGACCTCATTCTGCTCGACATCATGATGCCAGAAATGGACGGCACAGACTTTATGCGCGTCTATCGCAAAGAAGCGGATACGCCCATTATCTTGTTGACAGCCAAACTGGAAGAAACAGACAAAGTGCTGGGGCTGGAACTAGGCGCTGATGATTATGTGACGAAACCGTTTGGTATGCGCGAACTGCTGGCACGAGTACGTGCCGTCTTGCGCCGCACCGGAACAGACCAACCCGCGCCGGATATTCTGAAAGTGGCTGATGTGGTATTGGATAAAAACGGCCGTCGTGTCACTGTCGCCGGTCAAGAAATCGACCTCACGCCCTCTGAATATGACTTATTGCTTCTGCTCATGTCAGCCCCCGGTCGCGCCATTTCCCGCATCGAACTGTTAGAGCAGCTACAAGGAACCGCACTTGAAGGGGCTGAAAAAACAGTCAACGTCCATATCCGCAACCTGCGTACCAAAATTGAGCCAGACCCCAGCAATCCGCGCTATATTGAGACGGTATTTGGCGTTGGCTACCGATTTTGCACCGAATAGTATAACCAGCCATGCATTCCTTACGGCTAAAACTCATCCTCACCTTTTTGGTTATCAGCGTCACCGGCACCTTGTTGACAACGGTGATTGTCAGCCGTTTCAATGAACGGGCGCTGAATGAGTTTATACAGGAACAAGAACAAGCCGCCCTTGTCGCCGAATTGCTGGCTTATTATGAAACCAATGGCTCCTGGCAGGGCGCAGCACAGACAGCCTATGGCGACGTTTTGCCAGATGCAGCAGAGCCAAAACAAAATGACCCTGTGCCACAGCCGGACAGCCAGGAACCTGGGCAAAGCACACCGGCGCAGCAAGCTGTCCGACCGCCGCCTTTTGCTTTAGCAGATGAAACTGGCGTCATCATCATTCCCAATCGTCAGTTCCAAACAGGCAGTGTTGTGCCAAATGAGATGCTGGCAGATGGTTTGCCATTGGCGGTGGATGGGGTGCAGGTTGGCACGTTGTTGATGTATGATGAACCGCCGCCGCGTAATCCGGCAGAGGAAGCGTTTGCCGCCAAAACGAATCAGGCTTTATTCATTGGGGCGCTGGGGGCAACGGCCGTTGCCATCATTTTAGCCATCATCATGTCGCGCACTCTGACACGGCCGTTACGTGAACTGGCAGCCGCCAGCCGGGAAATGGCGCAGGGCAACTTGCAGCAAGAAGTCCCCGTCCGCACCAAAGATGAATTAGGGGAACTGGCCCTCGCCTTCAACCAAATGAGCGCCGACCTCACCTATGCCAACCAATCCCGGCAGCAAATGACAGCCGACATCGCCCACGATTTGCGCACCCCGCTTACCGTCCTCTCCGGCTATCTGGAAGCGATGGAAGATGGCACGTTAGCGCCCACACCCGCCCGTTTGCAAATGATGCAGCAAGAAGTAGATGTGTTGATGCGGCTGGTTGCCGATTTGCGCACCCTGTCGTTGGCCGATGCGGGGCAGTTGGCGCTGCACTATGAGCCGGTTGACATCGGTGAATTGTTAGCCCAGGTGCAGGCGGTTTATGCGCATCAAGCCGCCCAGCAGAATGTTACCATTGAGGTGAAAACGGCTTATTCTGAGCTTATCGAACTCGATTCGGCTCGGATGCGGCAAGCACTCGGTAATCTTGTCAGCAATGCCCTGCGTTACACACCTGCTGGCGGCGTCATCACCCTGGCTGCTGCGCCCACAGAAGACCAGAAGCTGCAACTCAGCGTCGCCGATACCGGTTCCGGTATTCCTGAAGCAGACCTGCCCCACATCTTTAACCGTTTCTATCGCGGGGATCTGTCGCGCCAGGAAGGGCAAGGGGAATCCGGTTTGGGGCTGGCGATTGTTAAATCGTTGGTCACGGCGCACGGCGGAGAGATTGCGGTGGCTTCACGGCCAGGCGCAGGTACGATTTTTACCATTTTGCTGCCTCGGGCAAGCCGCCCTTAGCCAAAGCCGCAATATAGAAAAAATCTATAATATACATAGTTACTATTGTCTTGAAGCGCAGTAAGGTGCGTGGTATCTTGTTAGGTATCTTAATGGAGCCAACAGGAGACAGTGGAACCCATGTGTAAACGAATCCTCTATGTTGAAGATAATCCCCGCAATATGCTGCTGGTCAGACGTATTTTGGAAGCGGAAGGGCATGAGTTGTTAGAGGCTGTTGACGGGGAGGCTGGCTGGGAAACGGCCGTTTCTACCATCCCCGATCTCATTCTTATGGACTTACGCTTACCCGGCGAACTGACCGGCTTTGAACTCACCCGTCGCCTCAAAGCCCACCTGGCGTTAGCCCACATCCCCATCGTGGCGCTGACAGCGTATGGCAACGACATGGCCGAAGAAAAAGCCCGCGCCGCCGGCTGCGACGACTTCCTCACCAAACCCGCCGACATCCGTGAAATTCGCGCCACCCTGCGCAAGTTTTTTGAACCGGAACCGATACTGTTGGAAGGGGAAACGGCCGTTCACTACGCCTACATCTAATTCGCGGCAAAGACCTGACAGGTTTATGAGCGATCTAATCTGTAAAGGTACTATGCTGTGCAAAGATGACTAACCGGTAAAGTGTCTTGTAAACCTGTCAGGTCTCCGAAAATCCCATGAGCTATCTAACCCACCTCGACTGTTCCTACTGTGGTCACGTCTACGACGCTGACCAACTCATCCGACTCTGCCCGCAATGCGAACTGCCCCTGCTGGCCCGCTACGACATCGCCAAAGCAGCCGCCGAAATCGACCGCGACGCCCTGTCCTGCCGCCCCGCCAGCATGTGGCGCTTCCACGAAATGCTGCCCGTGCGTGATCCTGAAAACCGCATCGACCTGGGCGAAGGGGGCAAGCCGGTGCTCAAACTCAAGCATCTGAGCCAGGACATGGGGCTGAACCATGTCTACATCAAAGACGAAGGGCAAAACCCGACAGGCAGTTTTAAGGCGCTGGGTTTAGCCGCCGCCGTCAGCCGCGCTTATGAACTGGGGGTGCGTGAATTTGTCATTCCCACGGCGGGCAACGCGGGCGGGGCGCTGGCAGCTTACGCGGCGCGGGCTGGCGCGAAGGCCCACGTCTACATGCCCGGCGACGCCCCGTTAGTTAACATAACTGAAGTGCAGATGACCGGCGCGGATTTGCAACTGGTGCCGGGTCTCATCAATGATGCCGGACGAGAAGCGGCGGCGGCTGCCAAAGAAGGGGGCTGGTTTGACGTGTCTACGCTTAAGGAGCCGTATCGGGTGGAAGGTAAAAAAATCATGGGGTATGAGCTGGCGCAGGCGTTTGGCTGGGAACTGCCCGACGTGATTATCTATCCCACCGGCGGCGGCACAGGGCTGATTGGCATGTGGAAGGCGTTTGCCGAGATGGAGCAGTTGGGCTGGATTGGCAGCAAGCGACCGCGCATGGTGGCGGCGCAGTCAGATGGCTGTGCGCCCATTGTGAAGGCATTTCATGCGGGGCAGGAGTCGGCGGAACCGTGGCCGAACGCGGCTACGCTGGCTGGCGGTTTGCGCGTGCCGGTGGCGATTGGTTCGCGGCTGATGTTGACGGCGCTAAGAGAGAGTGGGGGAACGGCCGTTGCCGTGCCAGAC
>JACSSI010000622.1 GCA_014879345.1 Anaerolineae bacterium
GTGCGACGGGTTTTTCAAGCAAGATTGGCGGGAGCCTTGTTTTCAGGCTGACTTTGGAAACGCCCTGTTGAGCCTGGCCGAACGTTCCGATTACACCTGCAACACTTTATGTTAATAAATAAAAACGTCCAGTCTATCAAGCCATAAGCTCAATAAACTGAACGTTTTCATATATGGCAGGGCGGTTCACGAACCGCCCTTTTTGTCCACCTGATGAATGTTAAAAAATTATTTCGGTAATAGACTTGTCATTCCCACGAAGGTGGGAATCCATTCGCCACCACCTGTGGATGCCCGCGAAGGCGGACATGACACGATTACCGGTTTATTTCCTTAAGTTCCATAAGGTGTTACGAGGTAACGCTATTTTTGCAGAGTACGGATGTAGGCAATGATGTCCATAATATCATCATCGGTTAACGCGGGATTGCCTCCTTTGAGC
This sequence comes from Anaerolineae bacterium, assembly GCA_014879345.1. Lineage (GTDB taxonomy): Bacteria > Chloroflexota > Anaerolineae > Promineifilales > Promineifilaceae. The sequence goes on from JACSSI010000622.1 coordinate 443, forward strand.
GGCATGTCTACCCCAGTGGTGTTCGCAGGATCAGATACTGAACGACCTGTTTTGATGAATGCTAGAAGCTCGGCATCTGACAAGCCTTTGATGAACTCACTGGTTGTCATATCTTTACCCAACCCTTCAATACCGATGCCGCCTTCACCATGACAGGCTAAACAAGTCGCTACAAACAGCTCCTCGCCATGAGCAGAATCGCCTGTTGCCACTGCTGCTTCAGCGGCAGGTTCGGCAGCACTGCTGCTATCACCGCCACCGCCACAAGCTGCCAGAACGATTACCAAGGCGCTGATGAACGCCAACCACAATAATTTACGATGTGTCTTCATGTTATCTCTCTCCAATTAAAATATTTTGAATGGTTTATTTGTTTCATTATCTGTTATTACTTCGGCAAGTTCAGCACCAGTCTGAACGCGGTGAAAAATCCTTTGAACAGTTAATGCGGGTGGATTTGATTTGATAGGGCAGCCGGGTCTAACGCGCCTGATGCAATTTCTTGTTGCAGGGCGGCGAAGGTCGTGACGATGCCATTGTTATCGGCGGCGAACTGTTCCGCGTCTGCTTGATTAGTAAAGGCAGCTAGACCCCAAGCCATTGGCGAGGCTAGTTCTGGGCTGTGGACGATGCTGGCGTCGGCTGCATTGAGCCATTCTTCGGTATTGAAATCATGCGCCCAGTAAATATGCACTTTTTCTTGATGCTGCTGGTCATAGACCAACATGCCCCCTAGATCATCAAAGCGGCGCACGTCGCCGCTGGTGGTGACGTAGGAGGCTGCGAAGCGGGGTTCGTTGATGATCATGCTGCATTGGTCGCAGGGGTCTTGTCCATACAGGATTTCTGGTGGTGCATTTAAATCCGTTTTAGAACCGCAAGCGGCGAGGATGAGCAGGAATAGGCTAATGGCAAGTAAAAATTTGGTGATTTGATGGGTAGTCGCAGCTTGAGCTTGTCGAAGGCGAAGGTGGGTAGCTCGAGCCGCTCTGGCTTCGACAGGCTCAGCCGCCGCTGCACATAGATTTTGACAATTATCTGGACAGTTGCACTGTTTATTGATTTTCACAGAATGCCTCTCTTTTTGAATAGGAAAGTGGCTAAAGCAAAAGGCGTGATGATCCAAATGAGCAGCAAACTAATGAGCAGTGGGAGTAGCTGTGTGCCGTAGGTGCGGAAGGCGTAGATGCCGACTGGCCCTAATATTTCCAGGTTGTTGCGTAAATCAAGGATGGCGGCGATTTTGAATAGTTGCAGGGGGTTCATTAACGCCAGCGCGAATAGTTGATCGACGCTCAGTTCCAGTACCAGTGCTGTGCCCATCAAACCGAGATCACCGAAGAAGACTAATATCAGCCAAAGGAAAAGTGCCAGACCAACGGCCGTTGCCCCCCGTTTAACTGTCGCTGAGATAAGAAAGCCGATGCTCAGACTGGCAACAGCCAGCAAACAAGCCAGGAGCAGCAGCGTCAGGTAGATACTGATTTGAGCGCCGCCGCCGTTGATGGCGATGAGCAGGGCGGTCAGGCCAAAGCCCAGTGCCAGGGCGGCGATGAGTGCCAAAGCCAGCCCGATGAATTTGCCCAGCAGCAGTTCCAGTTGATTGATAGGTTGAGCCAGCAGATAGAGCAGCGAGCCTTGCTCCCGTTCTCCGGCCAGGCTGAGTGCGCCAAGGGTTAAACCCATCAGCGGCACAATCAGCAGAATGAGGTTGATGAGGCTGGCGCTGGTACGGCCGAATCCCGCCAGTCCATAATTACCCGCCCCGGACAATGATACCCAGGCCAATGCCAAAGACAGCCCGGTGAAGGCGATGGCATACAGCAAAAACCAGCGGTTTTTACGGGCATCCCGCAGTTCTTTTTGCGCTAAAATGAGAATGTTTCCGATATCCATAGGTTAGTCCGATAGTTTAATAGTCGAGTAGTTTTGTAGTCGGTTAGTCTTGTAGTCAGTTAGTTTTGTAGTCGGTTAGTCACTTCCCCAGGTGGTTAGAAAGCGGATGACTATCCGACTATCTGACTACCTGACTATCTGACTATCTGACTATTCCATTGTAAAGTCTTCTACTTCAATGCCTGCGTCGTAGAGGACGCGCAGGACTTTGCTTTTTTCGCCCGGTTTGACCTGGACGCGCACGCCACGGCCGTTTTTGTTGACAGACCAGCCGTATGTCGTAAGTGATTTCAGGGCGGGGTTGATGCTTTGTTCAGGCAGGTAAACGTGCAGGGTGGTGTGCCAGCCCAGGCGTTGTTCCAATTCGTTGGGCGGGGTATCGACGACCAGTTTCCCCGCTTCGAGCAGGAGCACACGGTCGGCGAGGGCTGTCACTTCTTCCAGGCGATGGGAAGAGAAAACCATCGTTTTGCCTGCTTGTTTAAGGTTGTGCAGCAGAAATAAGAAATCTTCCCGGGCGCGAATGTCGAGATTGGCTGATGGCTCGTCGAGGATGAGGATAGGCGGATCAGCGAGCAGAGCCAGGGCTAATGCCAGCCGCTGTTTGAGGCCACCGGAAAGGTCGCGGATGGGCTTGTCGATGTGGGGCATGAGGGATAAGCGAGCCAGTAAGTCGCTGAAATCGGTGCCAGTCGGCACTTTTTTCAGGCGGGCGTAGAAGGTGAGGGTTTCGGCAACGCTCATGTCGTCGTGGAAGGTTAGTTCTTGCGGCACAAAGCCAGTGAGACGGCGTGCTGCTTTGCCCTGTTTCTTCACGTCAATGCCGTTGAGGGTGATGCTGCCTTCAAAGGGGATGAGGTTGAGTAAACAGCGCACGGCCGTTGTCTTGCCAGCCCCATTTGCTCCCCACAACGCCACCGCTTCTCCGGGTTGCACAGTGAAAGAAAGGTCGTCAACGGCCGTTAGTCGGCCAAAATGCTTCGTTAAATGTTGCACTTCAATCATGCTGTTTCTCTACGCTTTTCAGGCTTGCTGAATTGATACCGCTTGCGTTGCAGTTTTGACAGGGAAATTGTGCCAACAGCCAGACCGGCCAGTGCCAACGCGACCAGCCCCCACCCTTGATTTTCGGCTTGGGGGAGCGGGGGCGCCATGGACGGGATGATGGGAGCGGTTAACGGCCGTTCATCGACAAGTTTGGGCTGCGGCTTCACCAACGGGAACGCTTTGGCTGCAAATTCGATGGCGTTGGTTGCCGGACTGTACAAAAACAGGCGCAGTTGCGGTTCCTT
>JACSSI010000623.1 GCA_014879345.1 Anaerolineae bacterium
AGAACCGATAAGAGCAAGAGTACTGCTGCCCATTTACCGGTTCTTAAACCTATTTTTTTTACTACTTTTCGTTTGTTCATAAAATCTCCACTCCTTTGCTTGCAAGGTCTGAACAACTCAAATTATTTCAACTCATATTAACTGGTGGCACAACGGCCGTTTTTCCATAAATTAGTCGTGACAATACTGGTCTTTAACGATTGTTATACCCGCAAAAATGGGTATCCAACTCGTGGATTTCTGCCTGTACACAAATATCCTGGTAATTACAACAATGCTTTACTCACTACAATTTGTTTTCCATACAGGAGAAAGGAAGGGGGGTTAAACTGTTTCATCTCCCATCACCGAGTTTCCTTCCAAAAACATTACCTTATCATACATAAATTCCCAAAATGATCAGCTAAACCTTTAGTACTGGTTTTGGTTTAAATATGGTTAGGATTTGGTTAGAACGCAGACCTCCGAGGTTAAAAAAACCTCGGAGGTCTCTCTAGAACGTCGCCATACTCAATGCGAGATAGACAGTTGCTGCCCAGGCCATGATATGCTACTCTGAACGCGTTTATTTTAATCAAGAAAACGGCAATGCCGGGAGCATCCATGAGTTCTCCAAAAATCATTATTTTGCTCGTTTCCCTATCTCTTTTTTGGCTGACCGCTTGCAGCCCGACCACCCCGTCAACCACAAGCACACCGGAGGCGGCTGGTTTGTTGGCAACACCGCTGTCTGAGGCAGAAATGGTTAACCGCGTACCCGGGTTGGCCGACCGTCAACGCGCAGTTCAGGCGGCGCTTTCAGCGGATCCGCCCATTCTGCTGCTGCCCAATCTGCCAGAAGCCGAGGCGCTGGCGCAGCAGCTTGCCATCATCAACACCAAATTCCAGGATTACATCCATGATTCGGCCAGCGGCGAACCGCTGCGCACTGAAATCATGTCGGTGCGGCAGGTGCTGCCCAGTGATATTTCTGAGCTGGATGTCGCTTGCCCGGATGGGGATTGTTTCCGCGTGGAGCTTTATAATTACGCCTTAAACATTACGACGGTGGCGATTGTAGATGTTGCCAAGGGTGAAGTCGTGGCGGTGAACCATCTGGATAATGTGCAGCCAGATATTAGCCCCACGCTGACAGATTTGGCCGCCCAAATTGCGATGAATTCGCCAGAAGTGATTGAAGCCCTGGGCATGGATCCAACGTTGAATGAGCCGGTGATGCCGAATGTGAAAACGGCGCTCAATGGCAGCCAATGTGAACGGTCGCGCCATCTTTGTGTGGCACCTACCTTTATTATGGGCGACCGTGCCTTGTGGGCGATTGTGGATTTGACAGACGAGCAGTTGGTAGGGATTCGCTGGACTGATTTAGGCGAGCAGGGGGCAACGGCCGTTGTCACCGAGCGCAGTCTGCAAAACGAATATGTCTGGCAAAATTACTGCGAAAAAAGCCACACCATCGAACAAGGGGATTGGGCATTCACTTACATGCTTACCAGTTCTGATGGCCTCAAAGTGTCTGACGTGACCTATAAAGGCAAACAGGTGATGCGCAGCGCCAAGGTGGTTGATTTTCATGTCAGCTATTCCCGTGCTGATGGTTTTGGCTATAGTGACGCCATGGGCTGCCCGATGTTTAGTTCCGCAGCGGTGGTGGCTTTCAACGGGCCAGAGATTGAAGAGATTGTCCAAGACGGCGAAGTGGTCGGTTTTGCGCTGGTGCAGGATTTTCGCAGCCCGGTTTGGCCGGTACCCTGTAACTACCGGTATGAACAGCGCTTTGAGTTTTATGAAGACGGCCGTTTTCGCACAGTCGCAGGCAATTTAGGCAGAGGCTGCGGCATCAATGGTGTCTACCGTCCCGTCATGCGCCTGGACCTGACCGCCTCTGAAGATGGCAGCCAGGACAGCTTTGCCGAATGGACCGGCAGCGAATGGCAGACCTGGCAGACGGAACAGTGGCAGTTACAAGATGAAAACACCGCCTACACGCCAGAAGGCTACCAATACCGCCTCACTGCCCCGGATGGCTCTGGTTTTTACATCGAGCCGGGCAACGGACAGTTTGGGGACGGTGGTCGGGGTGACAATGCCTTCACCTATGTCATGCGCCGTGACACTGAACGGGATGAAGGCGAGTCAGACCTTGTCACCATTGGCGCGTGCTGCAATACCGACTATCAGCAAGGGCCAGAACAGTTCATCGACCCGCCAGAAAATATCGTGGAAGAAGATTTGGTTATCTGGTATGTGCCGCAGTTGGAGAATAACGATACGCCGGGCGAGGAGTATTGCTGGGCAAATACAACCATCATAGACGGCATTCCAGAGGTGCAGGTGTATCCTTGTTACGCGGGGCCGATGTTTGTACCGATTGAGTAGCAAAATGAGGAACTATGGCAAAAAAGAGAAATCAGTCGCAGATAAAACGACCCTGGTATAAAAAGTGGCAGTTTTGGGCTATCGTCGGTGTCATTGTTGCGGCGGGTGCGTTGGTGTGGCTTTGGCGTAGGAATGCACCACCGGCTCTACCTGCTGATTATCAGGTGGGGAATGTGACGGCGTGTCTGGCTGGCCCGGCGTTTACGGCCGGGCTGGGGCTGGAAAGTCCGGCAATTGATACCAGCCAGGTGCTGGCGACGGGGTTGGTTATTCGTGAGCCGTTTGAAAACGGCCGTTTCTATCAGCATGAAACGTGGGATGATGCAGGCAATGTCGGCCCGTTTGCCTACGACGGCCAGGGGGACATCTACCTGGGCCCAACGCCGCTCGCCAGCCTCCAGACCAATCCCACCGCCGAGCAAAATTGGATTTATAAAGTAGACAGTCAAACGGCCGTTATGGAAAAATACCTCGAACTGCCCTGGCCGCTGCCCCCCAGCGGTGCTAATCCATTCGGCATCATCGGCCTCACCTATGACTGTGACACCAACAGCCTGTATGCCGCCACCGTCGCCGGTTCCACTGCCCAGGAAGAAGTGGGCGGCATCTATCAAATTGATTTAAAAACCGGGCAAATCATTTCTCAACTGGACAACATCGACGCCATCGGGCTGGGTATCTTCAATGGCACAGACGGAAAACGACTCTATTTCGGCTCAGCACGCGCTCCTGAAGTCCACTCCATCAGCTTAAACGCCGACACCGGCGAGTTTTATGGCGAGCCGCGTTTTGAGTTCTCATTAGTTGCCCAGCCCGGCGGTAGTTTCGACAACGCCAATCGGATTCAATTCACCAACGATGGCCTTATGGCCGTCAAGGGTAATGAGTTTAGCTACAGTTTGCAGGTCGCCAGCGATCCGCAGCGCAACATTTACAGTTTTCAGCATAATCCAGAAGATGATAGCTGGGTTTTTCTCAGCGTTCAGCAGCAATGATATACCTTGCCAGAATTAACAGAGCAGATTACAAATATGGATAACATGATCCAGACAGATGCACCACCCATCACCATTTATGCCGAACAGGAACATGCAGGCATCCGTGCCGTCGTCGTCTTGTCGTTGGCAATCGCTTACATCATCTGCTTTTGGCTCATCAACAGCCTCAGCCAACTTCTACCAGCACGCATCGCCAGTTTCAGTCTGACCCTGGCCTGTTTCCTGGCTATCCCCCTGGCAATTGGCATA
>JACSSI010000624.1 GCA_014879345.1 Anaerolineae bacterium
ATATGTCGCTGCAAGCGTCGATCCGGGAATTTGCGGCTGCTTTTTTGGCGAAGTATGCCGTGTTGGACGTGTTGATCCACAATGCCGCCGTCTTTGATATTCGCCAGAAAGAGCGCAAGTTGACCAGCGAAGGGGTAGAACTGATTTGGGCGACCAATCAGGTTGGCCCGGTGTTGCTCACGGATTTGCTGCTGGACGCGTTGAAAGCGAGTGAACAAGGGCGTGTACTCACTATTTCATCCAAAGGGCTGGCGGTTTATCCTTTCTTGAAAGTGGATGTGGCTGATCCGGAGTTTGCGCACAAAAAGTTTAGTGTGCAGAAGGCGTATTACCAATCAAAGCAGGCACAGGTGATGTATACTTATTGGTTAGCGGATAAGCTGCGGGAAACGGCCGTTTCAGCCGTTTCGACAGGCTCAGTTACCGGTTCAGGACAGGCAGTTACTGTCAATTCAATTCGCGTCACCAATGTGAAAGTCGATGTCGATACGCGCTATCCAGGCATGTCCGGGTGGAAGCGGAAGCTGTACAGTCTCAAAAGCAAATCCGCCATCTCCCCTGAAGAAATGGCAGAAACCTACACCTATCTAGCCCTCTCCCCCGAAGTCAGCCAAACGACAGGCACCTATTACGACGATCCCAAGCACATTGTTCAGTCAAATGGCTACAGCCGAAAGAAAGAAAACATCAAGCAGGTTATGGATTTGACATTGAGCTATTTGAAATGATAAGTGGGGAAAAATATAAAAACAGCCACAGATGACGCAGATGTCACAGATTAAAACCCATCATCCAGGAGAAAATCTGCGACATCTGCGTCATCTGCGGATAAATTATTTAGGCATCCCGTGATTCGTACACAAAGCGGCGCACTTTCTCGGCAATCGCAGCCGGATCCGCTTTGACACGCGCCATACCCGTTTCAATAGCCGTGCGGGCGACAGCTTCCGCCACGGCCGGAGCCACGGAGAAATCAGTGCCTTTGGGGATAATCCAGTCTGGACGCAACGCTTTATCCGGAACCAGGCCAGCGATGGCTTGGGCGGCAGCAACCTTCATCTCGTCGGTGATGTTGCGCACGCGGCAGTCTAACGCGCCCCGGAAGATACCCGGGAAAGCCAGCGAGTTATTGACTTGATTGGGCAGGTCACTGCGACCCGTCGCCACGATAGCTGCGCCAGCGCCCAGCGCCAGGTCGGGCATGATTTCCGGCGTGGGGTTAGCCAGCCCGAAGATGAAGGGGTCTTTTGCCATCGACTTGACCATCGCCGGTTTTAATGCGCCCGCCACAGAAAGGCCGATGAATACATCCCGCCCTTTGATCACTTTTGCCAAATCCCCTTTCACTTTTTCGTGATTGGTGATTTCGGCCATCTCTTTTTTGATCCAGTTCAGACCGGGGCGGCCTTTGTAGACGGCGCCCTGGCTGTCGAGCAGAATCACATCTTGCAAGCCCATCGACATGAGTAGTTTGGTGACGGCAATGGCAGAAGCGCCAGCCCCGTTGACCACAAATGACAGCTCGCTCAATTTCTTGCCCGTTAACCGACACGCATTCATGATACCGGCTAAAACGACAACGGCCGTTCCGTGTTGATCGTCGTGGAAAATCGGGATGTCGGTCTCTTCGCGCAGTTTTTGTTCAATGTAGAAGCAGCGGGGGGCGCTGATGTCTTCCAGGTTGATGCCGCCGAAAGTCGGCTCCAGCCGTTTCACGATCTCGATAATTTCATCAGGGTCTTGAGTGGAGACGCAGATGGGGAACGCTTCCACACCAGCAAACGTGTGGAACAAAATTGCTTTTCCTTCCATCACCGGCATCGCCGCACGGCCACCAATATTGCCTAACCCGAGAACGGCCGTTCCGTCACTAACCACCCCCACCAGATTACCACGCGGCGTTAATTCAAATACCTGAGCGGGGTCTTTTTTGATCAACTCAGCCGGTTCCATGGCGTTGGGAACCAGATAAAACTGCTTCAAAATGTGTTCATCTTTGATCGGCACTTTGCTGTAAATTTCGAGCAAACCCTGGAAACGGTCGTGTAAATCCAAAGATTCTTCCGACACATTCATGGGCTTGTCAGACTTTGCCCGTACCGGCAATTTGCCTTCATAAACAAAGCGGCGCACGCGTTCCGCAATGTCGGCGGGTTTCACATCAGGTCGCTTTGCCATGCCTTCCTTGATGACGGTGGCAGCAACCGCTTCAGCCACAGCCGGGGCGACGGCATAGTCGATCACCCGGGGATAGATGAAATCTTCGTGCCGTTCGTCGTCAGGAATGATGTTGGCAATCGCTTCAGCGGCGGCGATGCGTGCCGAAAGCGGGAAGCCAGAGGCACGTACATCCAGCAAACCCCGGAATACGCCGGGCAGCACCGTTGTCACATCTAATTGATTGCGATAACCGGAGTGGGCAGTCGCCACAATAGCTGCGCCAGCTTTCCGCGCATCACGCGGGGTCACTTGCAGTGGCGAAGCCAGCAAAAACAGGATGGGATTATCAGCCATATTTTTGATTTCATCGCAAAGCACATTATCACAGGGCGCTAAACCGATGAAAGCATCAGCCCCTTTCAACAGGTCTGCCAACTGCCCCTTTTCGACGTTGGGATTGCTGTTGTGGGCAATTTCCCATTTGGCCCAGTTCATGTCATGGGGGCGATATTGATAAATGGCCCCATGCCGGTCGCTGACAATGACTTCTTGCACGCCATAAGCTCGCAAAATGGCAGCGGTTCCCAATCCGGCTGTGCCTGCGCCATGCACGATAATGCGCATTTCTTTCAGGTTTTTGCCAACAACTTTGGCCGCGTTGATCAGTCCCGCCAAAACACCAATAGCAACCCCATCCCGATGGTTGTTGACCACTGGAATATAAGCCGCTTTTTCCAGCCGATTGGCGATGGCGATGCCGTTGGGCGAGGCGATGTCTTCCAGGCTAATCGCGCCAAAGGTAGCGCTGAGATTTAGCATGGTATCGACAAAATCAGCCACATTATCGACTTTGAGGGCGATGGGCAACGCATCGACGCCTGCAAAGTTTTTCATGATGACGGCTTTGCTTTCCAGCACAGGTAGGATGGCGTCTGGGCCAATGTTACCCATGCCAAAGGCGGATGAACCGTCAGAGACGATGGCGATGGTATTGCCGCGGCAGGTGACATCGTAGGAACGGGTAGGCTCTCTCTCGATTTCCAGGCACGGTTCGGCTACACCAGGCGTGTAGACAAGGCTGAGCATGGTACTATCACGCACTTGCACTTTGCTGCGGACACCAATTAAACCGGCATTACGCCGACGGTAGGCGATGCCTTCACTTTCTACGGGTTTCTGCGACATGATATTCTCCTAAATATGGGGCTTGGGGAGACATAATTGAAGGGCGGTGAGTGCAACAAGATAACCTGGCGATATTGTAAATATATCGTGTCGTTCCGGTCTCCCCCAGGATGTGTTTCGGATAGTGGTTATACTTTTGTTGGCTCATAAAAAAGTTTTTCCACTATCCAGTTTCTGTCAGAATGAGGCAATTGTCATGTGACAGGTGTCATGTGAAACGGCGCTGTGTGTCACTTGAATTTGTGACGGGATGAGGTAGAAGGTGTGTTTTTT
>JACSSI010000625.1 GCA_014879345.1 Anaerolineae bacterium
GAGATGCAGCCCTATTTGTTAGCGCCGTATCCTGATGAACTGCGGCAAGCGGCGCTTAAGCAGTTGCGCTCGTTAGGCGTTGAGGTCATTTTGGAGAACGCGGTAACGGAGGTAGGGGAAGACCACATCGTGCTGAGTGATGGCACAACCATTCCGACGCATACGCTGGTGTGGTCGGCAGGGGTGAAGGCGTCGCCGGTGGCTGAACTGCTGGGTGTAGACTTAATGCGGGGTGGGCGGCTGCCGATTGAGGGGACAACGGCCGTTGCCGGTCTCAAAAACATCTACGCCGTCGGTGACATGACCTACCTGGAAGACCCGGATGGCAATCCCTATCCCATGCTCATTCCCGTGGCGCAGCAGCAGGCGATTCTGGCGGCGAAAAATATTTTGGCCGACATCAAAGGCAAGACACCGCAAGAATTTGTATACCATGATCGCGGCATTATGGCGACGATTGGGCGCACGCGAGCAGTGGCCTACATTTACAATAAAATCAAACTAAAAGGTTTTTTGGCCTGGATTGCGTGGTTGTTTTTGCATTTGGTCACGCTGTTGGGTTTCCAAAATCGGGTAACGGTCTTGTTTAACTGGTTGTGGAACTACCTGACCTATGATCGCTCGGTGCGTTTGATTTTGGATCAAGCGCCGGGTGGAAAGCAGACCTTGGAGGTCTCCGAGACCTCCGAGGTCTAGGTATTTTAGCTGGAGGCGCTGGCGTACCGGCGCAGTCCGGTGCGGAAAAGCAGGGACGCGCCAATCACCAGCAGGAGCGCAAACAGCAGACTGGCGGCCAATAGTCCAGGCAGCAATTCGCCAGAAAGGGCGGCGGCTGGCATGGTGGTGATGAGGCCGACGGGAATAACCCAGGTGAGTACCAGCCGCAGCCAGCCTGGATAAATGCCAACGGGATACCGCGCCATCTGGAAGATGCTGTCAAAAACCCAGGTTATCATGAAGCCTGGATTCCAGAACACGAGGCTGGCGGCGGCCAGTAAAATGGCGTACAGGATGAGCAATCCAACGGTGAGTGCCAGGAGAAAGGTGAAGATTTGGGGAATGGTGAGGCTGGCTTGCATATTGAAAACGGCCGTTCCCAGCACCAGTCCGCCCAACAGCAAATCAAACAACGCCAACAGTCGCCATTTGCGCACACTCACCAGAAACTGCGTGCGCACCGGGCGCAGCAGCGTAAAATCAAACTCGCCGCGCCATACCTCGCCATCCATACCCGACAACGAATCGAGACTAGGCCCCATCACCAGCCCGCGCAGCGCACTCACCACCAGAAACACGCCCAGCACCGCCTGTGCCGAGGCGTAATCCCAGCCATGCAGATCGTCTACCTGTCCATACACAATCCCCAGGCTCATCAACCCCACAATCAGCGCCAACAGAGAGTTCAACACACTCAACGAAAAATTCGCCCGGTGCGCCACCTCTTCCTGCACTGAAACTTCTACAAACGTTCGTATCAATCCTAAATATCGCATAACTATTTTCCACCGCCTTCAATTACCACCCACTGTTCACTGAAAACTGGATACTGTAAACTGATCATCCTCCCACCGCCTCATAATGTCCCACGCCGCGCCGCCACATGACCTGATAGAGAACAATCGCCACCGCCAGCCAAAATCCCTGAATGGCGAAGCCGGTGAGCATTTGCTGACTGTCTAACATGCCCGTCAACAGTTCGGCGGGGAAGGCGGCCATGTAGCGGAAGGGGAGCAGGGTGGCCGCCAAACGCAAGCCATCTGGCAAGAAAATGGTGGGCGCGACCATGCCGCCCAGCAAGAACACAAGCGCGTCTTGTAATGCCAGCAGGCCATCGGCGCGGGTGGCCCAGAAGGCGAGCAGTGCCAGCCAGTACCCCCACAAAAAGCGCAGCAGCCACGCCATGATGAGGGAGGGAATGAAGGCGAGTAGGGTAACGGCCGTTATCTGCATCTCAGGTTTCAACCACAAAGCCAAGACGACAACCACTGGCACGACAAACGTCAGGTACACCATCTTGCCTGCCATTTCTGAGGCGACGGTGTTGTAGAGCGGCGACATCGGGTAGAGCAGCAGCCGGTTCATATCGCCGCCCCGAATCAGGTCGCCCACCGTCCAGTTGGTTTGCGCATAGGTAATCTGGTTGACGATGATCAGCACCAGATAGTAGCCAATGATTTCACCCCGCGTCAGCCCGCTGATGGTATCGTTGCCTGCCGCTGTGGCCCACACGAAGAGGAAAATAAGCGGCTGAATCATCCAGCCAAATGCCAAAATAAAGAAAAACGTACGATGCTGCATCCAAGACAACCACGTCGCCTGGACAAGCGCCCAACCACCGCGATGATTCATGACAACCCCTCCTGGTAGATTTGGTCGATGACGGCATCTAACGGCGGATTTTCGACGGAAAGGTCAACGATGGGGAGCGTGTTGAGCAGTTTAGCGGTGATGGCAGAGGTTGCCTTTCGGGGAACGCGCAGGGTGATGGAGCCGTTTTGCTGGTTGATTACGGTTACTTCGGCAGGATTGGTAACGGCCGTTTCTCCTGCCCATAGCTCATCCAGCCCATCCAGCCCGTTTTCCTGGTCTACCGTCAAATGAATGAGTTTGAACGGGGCCAGTTCCGTACTCAAAGCTTGGAGCGAGCCATCATAGAGCAGACTGCCTTGATGGATGAGAATGACGCGCGGACACAATTCCGCCACATCCGCCATATAGTGGCTGGTGAGGATGATAGTAGCGCCCGTGCGCTGGTTGTAGGCGGCAATAAACTGGCGTAAACGGCGCTGCATCGACACATCCAGCCCCAGCGTTGGCTCATCCAGGAAGAGGACGCTCGGTTTGTGCAGCAGCGAGGCTACCAGTTCACACTTCATGCGCTCGCCCAATGAGAGATTGCGAACTGGCTTGGTGAGGATGTCGTTCATGGTGAGCAAGTCGCTCAATTCATCGATGGTTTGTTGCAATTCTGTCTGCGGGACGTGGTAAATTTCGCCCAGCACGCGGAAGGTATCGAGCGGGGGAATGTCCCACATCATCTGGCTCTTATTGCCCAGCACCATGCTAATGCGGCGCAAAAATTCCGGTTCCCGCTGCCAGGGTGTGAACCCGTCAACCAGAGCCGAGCCGCTGGTGGGGTGAAGCAGCCCGGCCAGCATTTTAAGCGTGGTTGTCTTGCCCGCTCCGTTTGGCCCGATAAACCCCACTACTTCGCCCGGGTTGATGCTGAAACTGATGTCGGTTACGGCTGGTATGTTTGTATATTCTTTGTGGGTCAGGCTTTTGAGTGCGGCCTTCATGCCACCCTGTCGCCGGGGTACGCGGTAGGTTTTAGCCAGATTCTGAACGATGATTTGGGCGTCTGTCATAAATTTTAGCTCCTGTTTTGGTTTATCATCCCACATGATAAAACATTGGGGGACAAATGGAGGGTTTTGAAACACCCGCACGTGACAGGGGTGTGCGTCAGTTTTGTTGATATGGGCATGTGGGCGTGCCCTGCTCTGCGTCAAAAAATGTGACGGACATCCAATGCCTGGGGTGCGGTTAAAAGTTGTGTATGAGACTACAAAAGTCTCCTCAAATTTAATGCCAATTAATATTGGCA
>JACSSI010000626.1 GCA_014879345.1 Anaerolineae bacterium
GAGAAAAACTTCGAGACGCTGATCAAAGCATTCGCCATTGTGGCGAAAAAGCACGACGATATTATCCTGGCAATCATCGGTGATGGTCCCGACAAAGGCGACTTGGAGAAATTGGCGAAAAAAGAAGGCATGGGCGACCGCGTAGATTTTGTGGGGCGCGTTCCATTTGAAGAGATGCCCAACCATCTCAAAGCAGCCGATTTCTTTGCCTTTGCCTCCATCACAGAAACCCAAGGACTCGTCACAATGGAAGCAATGGCAGCCGATTTGCCCGTCATCGCCGTCGATGCCTCTGGTACGTCTGATATTGTCGAAGATGGCAAAGACGGCATCCTCACGGAAAACAATCCAGAAAGTTTAGCTGAAGGCATTAACCGCGTCATGGCAGACCCAGACTTAGCCAAGCAACTCCTGGAAGGGGCTATCAACAAAGCCCAGGAATTTGAAACGCTCCATGTCACACGGAAAATGATTGCGGTTTATGAACAAGCCATCGAAGACAAAAAAGCGGGCTTATACGTACAGCCAGACAAACGAAAGCCCATCTACAAAGTTGCCTGGGATGGCTTGGCCGACAAGGCAGAAAAGTGGATTTCGAAGGTGAAAGAGGTTTAGAACGCTTTACCCAAACAATCTTTCCCACAATGGTGGGCCCATGATGAGCAAGCCGATGAGGACAGAACTGCACGCCCCCACAAGCACGGCCGCGGCCGCCACATCTTTTGCCACTTTTGCCAGGGGATGAAATTCTGGCGAGGTCATGTCTACGATGGCTTCAAGGGCGGTATTCATAAATTCGGCCATCCACACCGCCATTATCGCCAAAATGAGAATCGCCCAATCGGTGCGGGATACACCCAGCCACAGGCCCATTGCAAAAACACAAATGCTGACAACAGCATGTATCCAGGCGTTGTGCTGGGTACGCAGCACGTACCACCAGCCATCAAAGGCATAATGGAAACTTTTGACACGGTTGTAAACTTCGTTGTTGTTTTTAGTCATGGGTGACCACGTTCCGGGCTTCGACAGGCTCAGCCCTCGTCTCAGGATGATTGATTTTAGTCATGGGAGTCTTCGGTGGGGGTGACGTGGCTGAGGTTTAGCTGGGTGAGAACGGCCGTTTGCCTTGCCCACATCTCATCCTTCTCTTCAACACTCAGATGGTCGTAACCCAGCAGGTGGAGCGTGCCATGTATTGCCAGCAGTTGCAATTCTTCAATAAGTTGATGACCGGCGTTTTGGGCTTGAACAACGGCCGTTTCCACCGAAATCGCAATATCCCCCAAATAACCACCCAGTTCATCGCCTGCCTCAAAACTGAGCACGTCCGTCGGGCGGTCTTCGCCGCGATAGTCGCGGTTCATACCCTGGATTTCAGCGTCGTCGGTCAGGAGGATGGAGAGCGCGGCGGATTTGATTTGCTCGTGAGTCAGGGTGGTTTGCACGGCCGTTTTGAGAATGGGAACGGCCGTTTCCAGTTCATCAGCTAACGATTCAGCAATAAAAATATCAATTTCAATCATAGTGGCAAAATTGCAAGGTTGCAGGGTACTTTGTCATCCTGCAACCTTGCCCCCATTACTTAGAATCTTGGTTTATCACGGGTGAAGGCTCCGGCTCTTCAATGGGTGAGGTTAAGAGCATATTGGGTACAGGCTCCGGTAATTGGGCAGGTTTTTGCTCCGCCTCATTGCCCTCTTCAATTTGCTCATTTCCAGGATACTTCACACGCACATGGAAACGTCCTTTTAACGTTTCAATAAACGATTCCCGAACCAGTTGAATATCCCTCATCGTCAGACCCGTGTTATTCAACTGACCTTGCATCACATCATCATCAATAATTTTGTTGACCAATTTCTCAATCGCCTTGCCCGTATTGGGACGTAACGCACTCGATGTCGCCTCAACAGCATCAGCCAGCATTACAATGCCAGACTCCCGACAACGCGGTCGTGGGCCAGGATAGCGGAACTTTTCCACATCTATCTGCGATTCATCGTCATTGGTTAAGGACAATTCTTTGCGGTAAAAACCCCAAACAAGCCGTTCACCATGATGTTCGGCAATGAAATCTTGAATACGGTCTGGTAGTTTATATTTCTTGGCTAGAGCCAGACCATCCGGCACGTGGGCGATGATGATGCTGGCACTTTCATACGGATCAAGATTATCATGTGGATTGATGCCTTCCTGGTTCTCCGTAAAATATTCCGGATGATTCATTTTACCGATGTCGTGGTAAAACGCGCCGACCCGCACCAGTGTGCCGTTGGCTTTGACGCGATCTGCCGCTTGTTCTGCCAGGTTGGCGACCATGATGCTGTGATGGTAGGTTCCTGGCGCACGGCGCAATAGTTCTTGCAACAACGGATGGTCTAGTCGGGACAAATCTTGAAGCTGCAAGGTTGTGGTGACGCGGAACAGACCACCCATCACGAAAAATCCAGCCAAAGTAAGTGCCGCAGAAAGCACACCATTTGCCAGACCAAAAAGCATGAGTTGTGCTACTTCAAATGGCGCGATGTCTTGCGGAATACGAAACATGAGGATGACGGCCATGTAACCCACGGCTGCCATGACTCCGGCGCGGAAGAAGGCGTTGATTCGCTGGGCATCCCGCAATGTCAGCACAGAAAGCAGCCCCCCTGCCGCAAAATAAAGCCCCATTTCTAATGATTGGTTCGCCACAGCAAAAGCAAGCAATGCGGAGATAACGGCCGTTACCAAAACAGCCATGTTCAACTCAAATATGACTGCGATCAACATGGAGAGCGCCGCCATCGGATACCAGTAAAGCATATAGGTGGAACCAGAAGGCAAAATTTTGGCAATCAGGGCAAAGATCAAAATTAACAACGTCAATGCTCCCAGATAACGGCCGTTTTTCGCTAAATCATTGCTAGACTGCTGCCAGTATAACGTGATGAGCACACTGCCTAACAGAGAAGCCAGAAATGTACTAAATATGCCCTGCCATTCCACGCTCTCTTCCAATAACCCCAATCCAGTCAGCAGCTCCACATGCGCTTCATTGATAATCGTGCCAGCAGATACAATTTGCTGTCCCTTGTAAACGGTGCGCGTCACCGGTGCCACCGCAGCGGCGGCGTCCTGCCGCTGTTTCTGGGTGGTTTCAAGGTCTAGGAAAACGGTAGGCACGATAAACTGCGGGGTAATACTCGTCACTACATTTTCTTGGGCAGGCGTAAGATTTAAGCTGGCCTGACGTCGGGCTTCACGCTGGGCATCCCGCAGTTGACCCTCACGAATCTCTTGCCGCATCACGGTATCGATGATATCGAGCGTTTCTAGCTTAACTGCCGCGTACTCTTCTTCACTCAAGGCCAGCAAATCACTGGCTATCGCATCATCAATGGTGATGGTTTCGACGGCACGCAGGTATTCGATTTTTTTTGCAGGCGTGGCCTGAAAGTCGGCACGAACGGTTTCCACAAAGTTAAAAAACTGTCGTGCCCGATTAAGTTGGGCGCGACCAATATCAGCATCCAGTGATGTATATTGGTCTGGCACGCTGTTGGCAGCGTCTTTTCTGGCCTGGTCAGTTAACACCTGGCTGGTGTATGGATAGGT
>JACSSI010000627.1 GCA_014879345.1 Anaerolineae bacterium
CTTTAGGATCTGCTGGGGTTCGCGTCATTCTGAACGCAGTGAAGAATCCCATGCCTCTGGGATGCTTCGTTTCACTCAGCATGACGCGAGTAAAACCCCATGAATTCCCAAAGACCCAGAAAAATAAGAGAAATCTCTCTTTTCCTCTGTGTATCTCTGTGCCTTCTCCGTGGTCTCTGTGTTCCATCTTTCCTGCTTCATTCTTTACAACCTGTACACACCCCAAACAGCGAAATATGCCCCAAATCAGCGGCGAAACCATAATCTCGCTGGAGTTGCTCATCCAGGGCCGCCAACACAGTCGCATCTGCATCAATCACAAAGCTGCAATGGCGGCAGACGAGATGAATATGCGGCCCATGCCCGACAGGGGCGTAAATGACCTGTCCGCCTAAATCGGTGCGGCTGGCGATGCCTTGTTCCACGAGCATGTCGAGCGTCCGGTAAATCGTGGCGATGTTGACAGCACTGGTGCGTGTTTGTACTTGCGCATAGACATCTTCTGCTGATAGATGGTGTTCGCCGCTCAACAAGGCGTCTATAATCATTTCGCGCTGCGGCGTAATGCGGAACTGTCGCTGCCGCAATGTCTCAAGTATATTCTCTGTATCATTCATGCGAGTTCTCTTTGTTGCGACTATTTGCAATAACGAGTATTGTACGGAAGATGATGTCAAAGTCAAGTACGTAGAGCGTAGAGCGTAGTACGTATACACAAACTGTTACCCACTACCCACTACGCACTACGCACTACGCACTACGCACTACGCACTACGCAATGTTTATTCCGCATCGTCAATCAGGGCTTACCGGTATAAAATCCCACTATGACTGAAATGGTGAAGCAAATTAAACGGCGCGGCGTCTCTCATGAACCAGGGCTGCCGACGTTGGAAATGAAACATGTATCGGTAGCTTATGCCGCTGGCGCGAATGATGTGACGTCGGCGCGAAGCACGCAGTATGCGGTGGAAGATGTTACGTTTCGGGTGGGGGCAGGTGAGCGTATTGCCATTGTAGGGCCGAATGGGGCGGGCAAAAGCACGCTGTTGAAGCTCATCGTCGGCACGTTGAAGCCGAGTCAGGGCGAAATTGACATTTTTGGGCATGGCCCAGACGGTCACATCTGCATTGCTTATGTGCCGCAGCGCAGCCAGATTGACTGGTCTTTCCCGGTGACGGTTGAGGACGTGGTGATGATGGGGCGGGCGGGGCAGATTGGCTTTTTCCGCTGGCCGCGCCGCGCTGACTGGCAGGTGGTGAAGGCATGTTTGGCGCGGGTCAATGCCACGCATCTGGCAAAGAAGCAGATTGGTGAACTCTCTGGCGGACAGCAGCAGCGGGTTTTTATTGCGCGCGCGTTGGCGCAGGAGGCGGAACTGTTGTTGCTCGATGAGCCGCTGACTGGTCTGGATATTCCCAGTCAGGATGCGATTTTTGAGGTGTTGGAAAGCTTGCGCCCTGATGGGGTGACGGTTGTGGTTTCGACGCATGATCTCAATATGGCGGCGGAACGGTTTGACCGGGTGATGCTGATCAATCGGAAAGTTGTGGCTTTGGGAGAGGGAACGGCCGTTCTCACTACAGAAAATCTCATGACAGCTTACGGCGGACACATGCATGTGGTGGGGGATGATATGCTGCTGGCGGATACTTGTTGTGATCACGGGGAGGAAAACCAGTGAACAGTAAACAGTGAACAGTGAATAGTCGTCATGTGCGACTTCGCTGAACACTGAACACTGAACACTGTACACTGACATGGACTGGTTTTTAGATCCGCTTCAATATTCTTTCATCATCCAGGCGCTGTTGGCGGCTGTTATTGTGGGTGTGGTGTGTTCGGTGCTGGGCACGTTTGTGGTGCTGCGCGGCATGGCGTTTTTTGGGGATGCGCTGGCGCATACTATTTTGCCTGGTGTGGTGATTGCGTTTTTGTTGGGCTGGCCGTTGGCGGTGGGGGCGCTGATTTTTGGGGTGTTAACGGCCGTTGGCATTGGCGTACTCACGGAACGGGGCGATTTAAAGGAAGACACGGCGATTGGTGTGGTTTTTGCCGGTTTTTTTGCGCTGGGGGTGGCAATGCTCTCCATGTCGGACAGCTACACGGTTGATCTGGCACACTTCCTGTTTGGCAATTTGTTGGGGGTAACGCAGGCTGATTTGTGGACAACGGCCGTTCTGGGCGCCATCGTCCTCATCACCATCTTCCTCTTCTATAAAGAATTTCTCGTGATCTCGTTTGACCCCGTGCTGGCCGTCACGCTGCGGCTGCCGATAACCTTTTTGCGCTATCTGCTGCTCATCTTAATTGCGGTGACGATTGTGGTCTCGCTGCAAGTGGTAGGCATTGCCCTCATGTT
Organism: Anaerolineae bacterium; assembly: GCA_014879345.1. GTDB lineage: Bacteria > Chloroflexota > Anaerolineae > Promineifilales > Promineifilaceae. The sequence goes on from JACSSI010000627.1 coordinate 2,364, forward strand.
GGCGATGTTTGTCACGCCAGCCGCGACAGCCTCCTTGCTCACGCGCCGCCTGCCGACGATGATGGTGGTGTCGGCGTCGATTGGTGCGTTTTCCGGTGTGGCAGGGGTGTATGCTTCATATTATTTGAACGTGGCGTCGGGGCCAGCGGTTGTGCTCATCGCCACGACAATTTTCTTGCTGGTTTTCTTGTTTGCACCAGGGCGGGGATACGTGTGGGGTAAGCTGGTATGACGGCGCTGCCGCATTCGTATCGCAGTGATCCGCTGCTGGTGTGTGAGGGCTGCCAGGAATCGTACCGCGCCGATATCTGGTTGGTGGTGGACGTGGCGGAACGGCCAGATTTGGCGGCAAGGATTGGCGAAGGCACAATCCAAACGGGTGTTTGTCCGAACTGCGGCGAAAAGCAGGTGGTCGATATGGGCTTGCTGGTGTTTCGGCCAAACGGGAACCCGGTGCTGCTCTTTTCACCCGCGCAAGAAACGACGCCGGAGGAAGATCAGGATCAGGCGCGTGGGCTGCTCAATCTGCTTTACCAAACGATGAAGGATGAATGGCAGGGTGAGTGGTTGAATGATTTTGGCCCCATCCCCCGTGAGGCGTTGATTGAGATGTTAAAAGATTAACCGCAGAGAACGCGGAGGCGCGGAGAAAAAACCTTGCCACTTTGCCCCTTCTTACCGCAACATTCGGGTGGAGAAACGGCCGTTTTCCCCCTATACTCCTCATTATGAATACACAAACCTATTTCCAACAAGCACTCGATTATCAACGGGTGGCCGAGGCCATTCGCTATCTTGAAGAGAATTTTCAGCAGCAGCCGACGCTGGATGAGATTGCCGCCAGTGTGCATTTGAGCAAGCATCATTTTCAGCGGCTGTTTAAGCAGTGGGCAGGCATTTCACCGACGCAATTTATGCAGTATTTAACGCTGGGTTATGCTAAAGAACGGCTGGCCGCTTCGCATAGTTTACTGGAGACAACGCTGGATGCAGGCTTGTCGAGTCCGGGGCGGCTGCATGATTTGTTTGTAAATTTTGAGGCGGTAACGCCTGGGGAGTACAAACAGGGCGGCACGGGTCTGGAAATTAGCTACGGTTTCCAGCCGACACCCTTTGGCATTTGTCTGCTGGCAACGACGGAGCGGGGGATTTGTGCGCTGCGTTTTGTGGATTCAGGGCAGGAAACGGCCGTTTTGGCTAACTTACAAAGTGAATGGCCTAAAGCACGCTGGCT
>JACSSI010000628.1 GCA_014879345.1 Anaerolineae bacterium
GTCAGGTTTGGCCTGGTTAGATATTTATCTCTCGAGTAAACCTGACAGGTCTGGCTGAGTAGTTACGTTACTTTCCCGCTTTCACATAAGAGGTTATTTTATTCGTCGTCAGGTAACGTATCTAAAACGGTTTGGATTTTGATGTCATCAACATCGTCTTCGCCGACGATCCGTACCAGCGGATAAGGCTGCGTGCCAAACTTGGTGAGCGCCACAGCTCCCAAACCAATGAATGAGATGATCATGCTGACCAGTCCCACACCAAAGGTGAACGGAATGGCGCTTAAGAAGCCAAGCGCGAAGGTCAGGAGACCTGTGCCTAAAGCGGCGATTACGGCCGGACTCATCTTGTGCCAGCCAAAGCGACCTGCCAGCCATTGCCCGAGCAAATCACCCATGGCAATCCAGCCAAACAGGGCGGCAATACCGAGCAGCGCCATCATGGCAAATACAATGGCAAAGCCCACAATTCCGATACAAATAAGCAGCAATATCGCAGAAATCACGGCAAGAATGGCGGCCAGTGCTGGCACTGCAACCGCGGTCAAGAAGCCCACCGTGCCACCAGCCACTGGTTTTTGCCGGATGGTAGATTCAACTTGCCGCAAGTGAGTCGGTGCCATAGCAACGACAACGAAGGCAAGGGCGGCAAACACGAGGCTGCGTGCAATCGCACCAAAGGTGCCGGCTACAAAGCCAACGCCGGTGGATGGTGGATCGATATGCACATCAGGAACTCCTGGTACATCAGGCACATCAGGTACATCAGGTACATCGGGAATATCCGGCACATCCGGTACATCAGGCACATCGTCGATTTGAGATGAAACGCTGCTCATTAAGCCCGCTATGGCGGGTGCAATTGGCAGCCCGGCAACGTTGGTGCAGTTTAATCCAGCGACAGTGTTGTCTATGATGTTGCCGTTAAAGATAACACAATCACCGTGGATAACGGCCGTTTCTTCAGCGGTAAAATCACCATTAAACAGAACCAGATCGCCTTTCAGCGTCCCGGAAATGTCTGCATCGCCGTTGAACAAGACCACGTTACCGGTAATGGTGCCGCCTTCTTCAACTACCAAATCACCATCAAACAGAACCACGTCGTTGCGGACAGTTTCTTCTGCTTCAACGGTGGTGTCTTCTTGAAACGGTGGCGCAGCGAAGGCAGAGCCTACGGGAACGGCCGTTAACAATAAGACGAATACAAGTACAAAAATATGTTTTCTTTTCATCGTGTTTCTCCAGTTTATTGAATTTGCCTGGAATTGGGTTGGAAAATCAATTGGCGGGAAACACCGCCCCATACGGAGACGATACCAATAATAACCAGGAACCAGCCGATAATTGCTGGTTGTTGAACAGCCAGTTCACCTAAGCCAGCCAACAGCGCCGATGCGACCGTTCCCATTAAGCTCAAACCTTGCTGAACCATCGCCCACAAGCTGCCGACGATGCCAGGGTCTTGGAAAATGGGGCTGATAGTAACAGCTAACACCACCACCAAGGCCAACGGCAAAATACCGCCCATCAAAAGCAATGAATAGATAACGGCCGTTGCTGCCAAACGCGCCCGCCGATTAGGTAGCCGAGCAATCGTGCGTTGGGCAAAATCAGCAGCCGGGGCAATCGCTGGCGTTTGCTGTAACAACATGTGTACCGCCAAAACGGCTTGCCATTCCTGCATACAAGGTGGACATGCACGCAAATGAGTATCTAACTCAGCTTGCTGATCGGCGGCTAACTCACCATCAAGCGCATCCATCATCATGACATAAGTTTCTTCATGTTCCATAAAACTTTCTCCCTAATTCCTTTTTTCTCTTGTAACCGGCGTTTTTCACGGTTACCCCACGCCAACTGCCTCTTCCATAGCTGGTTGGAGGCCGTGTGCCATGCCAACTTCAGCCAACAGACGGCGTGCTCTAAATAAGCGCGATTTAATCGCACTTACAGTTGTGTTCATCACTTCTGCAATTTCGTCGTAAGACATTTCATACCAATACCGCAATACAACTGCCTGCCGATAATCTTCTGGTAGTTCCTGTAAGAGTTCTTGAACCATTTCTTGTTGTTCATTTGTGACCATTTGTGATTCAGGTCCTTGAGATTTTTCTGATTGCAAAGCCGGATGCGATGGCAGCGGTTCATCAATGGAAAGCAGCAACGCTCGCCGTTTGCGAATCAAATCAATGCAATAGTTAGACGTAATCGACAACATCCAGGTACTAAACTTATGCTCCGGGTTGTAGCTCTCCAGACGGGTGTAAGCACGAATAAACGCTTCTTGAGCAGCTTCTTCTGCCTCGCCTGAATTATTCAACATGCGATAAGCCAAGTTATAAACCGGTGTCTGGTATGCTCCGATTAGCATTCCAAACGCCTCTTTGTCGCCTTGCCTGGCTTTATCTAGCCAGACCTGTTCTTCGTTCAATGTTCAATCTCCTGACAGTTCACCCACCATTACGCACCTGATTTTCAAAAGTTGCAGGGATTTGGGAAAAGCATTTACACGGAGTTTCACAGAGAATCACAGAGAGAATATTTCTGTTTTCTCTATGATTCTCTGTGTATCTCTGTGTTCCTTCTTTGTTCTCATTGCTTGACAAGTTGTAGCCCTGTTTTATAATCATCATACATCATTTTTATAAGTAATACGTTGATCGGGACGAGTAGTTACGTGGCCGAAACAAGAGAGCAGAGGATCATAGGCTGAAAATCCTCGCCACAAACCAGGTAATAAAAACCCCCCGAGAGTGATTTTCTGAACGGACGGAGCAAACTTTTGGTTTGCTCTTAGAGGCAGACAATAGGTCTGCCTCACTTTTAATCAATTAAGAAAATCCGGCTGGCTCCGTTAACGGCCGTTATGAGGGTAATCGTCACTGATTACTAAAATTGGGTGGAACCACGGTCGCCATCGTCCCAACAAGGATGATGGCGTTTTTGTTTTAAACAATCAGTGTTGGATTGAAGAACACCTTACCATCGTCAATCCAAAATCATAAATCGTAAATCTTTTTACCGGAGGCATCATGTCCAACAACGACATACCATACATCGAATCTGACCTATACCGCATTCGCCACTCGGCCGCCCACGTCATGGCCGAAGCGGTGCTGCAATCCTTCCCTGAAGCCAAACTGGCTATCGGCCCGCCCATCGAAGACGGCTTCTACTACGACTTCGACCTGGGCCAGGACGAAAATGGCAAGCCGATCACCTTCTCGCCCGAAGATTTAGAGAAAATCGAAGCCGACATGAAAAACTTGCTCAAAAGCAACGCCAAATTTGAGCAGTCATCCATGAGCATCCCTGAAGCCAAAGCCTACTTCGCCGACGCGCCCTACAAACTGGAACTCATCGAAGAACTGGCGGCCGGCAAAGTAGACGAGAACGGCAATCCCATCTCCGAGCCGGTGCAAGAAGTGGGCATCTACACCCAGCGCGACTTCGTAGACCTGTGCCGGGGGCCGCACGTAGACTACACCAAACAGGTGAAGGCCAACGCCGTTAAGCTGCTGCGCACCAGCGGCGCTTACTGGCGCGGCGATGAAAACCGGCCGCAGTTGCAGCGCAT
>JACSSI010000629.1 GCA_014879345.1 Anaerolineae bacterium
AAAACGAATTCGTCGGTGTCAGCACCGGCATTCTCGACCAATACAGCTCCGCCCTGGGCAAAGAAGGCTACGCCTTAGAACTGGACTGCCGCCACCTGACCCACAAGAACAGCCAAATAGCCCCTGGTCTCGCCGTCGTCATCTGCGACACCCGTGCTGAACGCAATTTAGCCGGTTCCGAATATGACGACCGCCGCCAACAATGCGAAGCAGGCGTGCGCATTCTGCAACGCCATTACCCCGAAATCAAAGCGCTTCGTGACGTGGGCATAGACCAATTCACCGCCCACGAAGCCGAAATGCCAGAGGTCGTCGCCAAACGATGCCGCTTCATCATCGAAGAAAACCAGCGTGTCCTGGATTTAGCCACCGCCCTGCCCCTCGGCAATCCAGAGATGCTCAACCAACTCTTTGCCGCCTCCTACACCGGCGCGCGAGACCTGTTTGAAATCGGCGCACCCGCCATGGAAGCCATGATGCAAGCCATGCAAACCGGCCCCGGCGTTGTCGCTGCCAGACAAGCGGGCGCAGGTTTCGGCGGCTGTATGGTGGCTTTGGTAGAAGAAAACTGCACAGCAGAATTCTCCAGCCACGTTAAACAAACATACGAAAAAAACACAAATATCGAACCTCGGATTTTTAACGTAGCCGCATCGGCCGGAGCAGGTTCCCTTTAGCAAGAATCGTTCCGTAGGGGCGACCCTTGTGGTCGCCCTGAACTGGGCGGGTACAAGACCCGCCCCTACCAAGCATATTTACAAATTTGATTTAACAAATAATCTCACAGGATAGAGAAGGCACAGCCTTTTAAGGAGATAGAGAGACATGAGCAATGAATTAGATGATTTATATGAAGGTATCCTCGACGGCGACATGGGCGCTACCCCAGACAACGTGCAAACCGCCCTCGACGCGGGCCTCGCCCCAGATGTCATTTTGAACGAGGGCATGATTTCCGCCATGTCGGAAGTGGGGCAATTATTTGAAGAAGGCGAATATTTCGTACCGGAGATGCTCATTTCGGCACGCGCCATGCAAGCCGGACTAGGCGTCTTGAAACCCCACCTCGTCGCTTCCGGTGTTGACCCGTTGGGAACTGTTGTCGTTGGCACGGTGCAAGGCGATATGCACGACATCGGCAAAAATCTCGTGACGATGATGCTGGAAGGCGCAGGTTTCGAGGTCATAGACTTGGGCGTCGATGTCAAACCAGAACGCTTCATCGAAGCCATCCGCGAAAACAAGCCGCAAGTCGTCGCCATGTCGGCGTTGCTCACAACCACCATGCCCAAAATGGGCGTCACCATTGATGCCATGCGTGAAGCAGGTGTGCTGGAAACCGTCAAAGTGATGGTCGGCGGTGCGCCCGTCACGGCCGAATTTGCGGAAAAAATCGGTGCGAATGGCTACGCACCTGATGCCAGCCAAGCCGCCACATTGGCTAAATCATTTTTAGCGTAGTGCGTAGTGCGTAAAAGCGGGAGTCTACGTTCTACGCACTACGCACTACGTTCCATAATTAGGAGACATCATTCATGGAAACCATCCTCAGTTCAAAAACAAAAACTGTCATCATCGGGTCAGACAGACCCTTTACTATCATTGGCGAGCGCATCAACCCCACAGGCCGCAAGCTGTTGGCGCAGGAAATGGCGGCTGGCGATTTTAGCCGTGTAGAAAAAGATGCCCTGGCGCAAGTGGAAGCGGGCGCTCATGTGCTGGATGTCAACGCGGGCATACCTCTCATTGATGAACCGGCTGTCCTCGCCCAAACCATTCAATTAGTGCAATCGCTCGTCGATTTGCCTATTTGCATTGACTCTTCAATTATTGAAGCGTTGAAGCAGGGTTTGGCCGTGGTAGAAGGCAAGGCGTTGGTCAACTCTGTCACGGGGGAAAATGAAAGCATGGAAGCTGTTTTCCCCCTCGTCAAAAAATATGGCGCGGCCGTGATTGGCATTTCTAATGATGAAGATGGCGTGTCGCAAGACCCGGATGTGCGCTTTGCCGTCGCCAAAAAGATTGTTGAACGGGTTATGGATTATGGCATTGCCAAAGAAGATGTGATTATTGATCCGCTGATTATGCCCATTGGCGCTGTGCCGCAATCGGGGCGCGAATTTTTCAAACTGCTCTACCGCATTCAAACGGAATTGGGTGTGAATACGACGGGCGGCGCGAGCAATATCTCGTTTGGCTTGCCCAATCGGCAAGGTATCAATGCCCATTTCATTGCCGCCGCCATCGCCAATGGCATGACTTCCGCCATCACCAATCCCTGCGAAGAGTCGGTGCGTATGGCAATCCGGGCTGGGGATTTGCTGGCAGGGCATGACGAAAACTGCATGACCTGGATTAAAGCGAATCGCAAACCAGGGGAAGGCCGCAGACGCAGACGCACGACTGAATAATCGGCCCCCACCCTAGCCCTCCCCCAAAGGGAGAGGGGAGGAATGACACGCATGGCATTCAAACTGTTAGAAGGAAAAGCTATCACACAGCCTATCCGTGATGAAACACAGCGGCAGGCGATTAGTCTACAAGAGCAAGGCTGGTCGCCACGACTGGCTTCACTAGAAATCGGGCATAATCCGGCGGCGGCGCTGTATATTCGCAATCAAAAGCGGGTGGCTAATATGCTCGGCATTGCGTTTGAGAACCGCAAGTTCCCTCAAGAGATTACACAGTGGGAAATGCTGGCCGCTATTCATGCCATGAACGTTGACCCCCATGTGACGGGCATCATCATTCAACGCCCCGTTCCCGTGCATTTGGATTTGAAGCAACTACAACTCGCCATCGCCCCCGCCAAAGATGTAGAAGGCATGAATCCGACGAATATTGGCAAGGTGGTTTATAACGATTTTGTGTTGGGGCCTTGTACCTCGCAAGCCTCAGTCGAACTGCTCAAGGCAACAGGCTTGGAGATGAAGGGGCTGGAAGTTGTCATTGTGGGGCATTCTGAAATTGTGGGCAAACCGATAGCGTTGCATCTGCTAGCAGAGTTAGCTACGGTGACGATATGTCATCACGGGACGCGTAACTTAATGACCCATACCCGTCGTGCCGACGCGCTGTTTGTGGCGGTGGGCAAACCGGGTCTTATCACTGGCGATATGATTAAACCGGGAACGGCCGTTATCGACATCGGCATCAATCAAATCGAAATAACAGACGGGGACGGTCAGCCACAAATTAAAACAGTGGGTGATGTTGATTTTGACTCAGCCCATGAGGTTGCGGGCTGGATTACGCCGGTTCCGGGCGGTGTTGGCCCGGCGACCCTCTCTATTTTGATGCGCAATGTTGTCGCCGCTACCGCTATGCAGAAAGCCGCTTATGAACACGCCATGCTAGAAAACTAAGCGAATGACAGATAACAACACCTCTCAGCAACCCATCGTTATTTTTATGCCTTCTGGTCGGCGCGGACGGGTGGAAAGGGGAACGGCCGTTCTCGAAGCGGCGCGTCAACTAGGCGAACCCATCGAAAGCATCTGTGGCGGCTATCTGGCCTGTCGCAAATGCCGGGTGCATGTGGAAGAAGGCGACTTTTCCAAGCACGGCATCACCTC
>JACSSI010000630.1 GCA_014879345.1 Anaerolineae bacterium
ATACACTGTCACAAAAGTAATTTAACCAACAAGCCGACGCCTGAGCTTGTCGAAGGCAAAGGCGGTAGTAGTGTAGCACGCATCGCTTTGGCTTCGACAGGCTCAGCCGCCGCTAGTCTCAGAAAGATTAGATTACTTTTGTTACAACGTACAAAAGTGATACTCAATTTTGGAATCGTTTTTGAATATAACGCGAGGCTTTGCTAACGGGGAGCGGCTGGCTGGAATTGCCAGTGCGAATGTAGAACTTTTCTTCACCTTGATAGGTAAGAAAAACAGGGTCGTCGGCAGGCAAGGCACGTAAGACACAAATCTCTTTTTCAGCCAGCGTATAAAAAGAGACGTCAACGTAATGGCGGTATTCTGCGCCAATCATTTTGTTGAAGGCCATGTTGAAATTATTCTCAAAGCCATCGCTGTTTTTCTTGCCCATCGTGGCATAGTCTGGCTCCAACCCTAAAATCTGCCCCTCATCATCGACGCCAATCAGCACCGTTCCCCCGGCCGTATTCATATACCCCGCCAAATTTTTCATAACAGGTTCGTGCAGCTCTTTATTCCGCTTTTGTTGACGGTAATCCCACTGCAAACTCGCCTTAAATTCCACATTCTGATTTTCGCCGCCCGCAATTAACGCGGGAACAGGCTCAGCAGCAGGCAGGGCTTTCGGGGCCAGAGCCAGGTCGATCATTTCCTCAATTTCGCGGGCGCGATACAGTGGTTCTGGCACATTTTTCAATTCAACCGGGGCAGCCGCGTCTGAAGTGTAAATGATTAAAGTGCCGTAGTTGGCGCGTTTGCCTAAAAATCCCTGATGAATATCAATGCTTGTGATGGCATAGGTGTTGGCTAAAGGGATGCCGCCCATACCGCCTTCTCGCTGGCGTATTATCTCTTTTTTGGAAACCAGGTAGTAAGACCACCACCACGAATAAAAGGCAGTACCAATAATGATGATTTGTAGCGACGTGAAAAGTATAGTCCAGGCAAAATTGAAGGTTAACGCGCCAGCAAATGCCAACTGGTTATAGCTGTCTTCGATGCGCAAAGCGGCGACCAAGAAGGCTGGCATAAATGCAAAAATCAACAGCAATAGTGCCAATCGTTTCAAAAATACAATGGGGGACTGTTTGATGGTTATCACTTTGGGAATATTCATAACGTGCGAATCTTATCAAGACGTGGCTATCGAGGCAATTTGTAAATCAGCCACTTCCAGCCACTGCGCTTCTGCCAGGGGCATTGTACCCCAACGAAAACGGCCGTTTCGTGTTAGCACCATGTATTGATTATCCAGCCAACAAACAAAACCCAACGGGCCACGCGGGGAAAACGCCGTCTGATACACCAGTTCTTCATCCACGTAAAACAAACAGCCATCAGATCGCCAATCCAGCCGGTAATGATGCCATTCTGTCATGGTGACAGGCACAGGCTTAAAGCTGATGCCTAAGCGGCTGCGCACCATCGGCCAATAGCGCAGCCGGAAAGAGCGCGACCGATTGAGCAGCAAGAAGATAGGGGCGAAGGGGATAGTGGAAACGGCCTTTTTCGTGCCAGCATCAATCGTCCCCATAAACCAGCCCTGACCAACCCCTTCAAGTGGCAGCGGCAAATCAGAAGGCGGCGACGCATAAAAAAACCAGACAGCCTGTGGCAAAGTCGGCCATTTCATGGAGGGGTCAGCAAACGGCGCATTCCAAAAACCAAAACCGGCCGTACCGAGAAGCTCCCCTGGCTCATGAGAAAAGCGTGCCTTCAAACGCATAGAAACACCAGGACGCCACACAAACCCACGCCGACCGCCGCTATCCCCATAATCATCAATCTGCGCATCAGCATAACCACTTCCCCCAGGGGGCAGCCAGAAATGAAAATCCACATCTTCCGTCACCACCCCACCATTCACCGTCAACACACGAAACGTATCCATCACTTTTGCAATCCTTGACCCTCATCGCTAATTTTTCCAGCAATTCTCAATTTGAAACCTGGTCGTAGGGGTGGGACAGGCGGATCCTGTTTTTGCCAGTCACCAACGCCTCTTCTCCCGCCTGTCTCACCCAGTTTGCCTGGGCGAGATGGCGCGATGAAAAACCTATTGTTGCGGCGAATAGTCGCCGCGCCATCCCGCCCCTACCCTAGAATGTCGCTAAATTGAAGATTGCTGTAATTTTTCTTTTTCCTTATTCTATTATCGAAATATCAGGTATAATTGCCAGCTTGAAAGGAGATACAGTTATATGGAAATTGTCTGGTATGGCTTAAGTTGCTTTCGTATCACCGAACGCAAACACGCCACAGTTGTCACCGACCCCTACGATACAAACGTAGGCTTGCCCCCGCTTAAATTAAAAGCCGAAGTTGTGACCGTTAGCCACAACGCCAAAGGCCACAGTTCCAGCCAGGTCATCACTGGCGTCGAACATACCTTAAACGGCCCTGGTGAATACGAAATCGGCAACGTTTTTATCACCGGCATCACCACCCCAGCCGACGCCCAAACCACCAAAAACGTCATTTTCATGTATGACTTCGACGGGATCACCGTCGCGCATCTGGGCGATATGCAAAAAGTGCCGTCTCAAACGCAAATTGAAGCCTTAGAAGAAGTTGATGTCCTCCTACTGCCGGTAGGTGGCGGCAACAGCTTGAACGCAGCCCAAGCCTCTGAATTGGTTTCCATGCTCGAACCCAACATCGTCATTCCCATGCACTACCATATTCCTGGCATCACAGTGCAGCTTGATGGTGTAGATCGCTTCCTGAAAGAGATGGGGGTTACAGAGCCAGTAGAAGAACAGAGTCTAAAGATAACCGGCAATACCTTTAAAGAAGAAACAGAGATAATCTTACTAGCCCCTAAAACCTAGCAGTGTTGTTATGTCAACAAAATTGATTATGAACTGGGACATCCGTCCCGAAACAGAATCTGAGTACTTTGAATTTCTCGTGCATGAATTTATTCCCGGCATGAATCGCCTGGGCATTGGCGACATCCAGGTCTGGTATACCACCTATGGCGAATGTGAACAAAAACTCGCCACTGGCATCACACCAGACATCGAACAAATGCAAACGGCTCTAGGCAGTGATGATTGGGAGAAAATGACTGACAAGCTAAACCGTTACGTCACCGATCTTCATCTCAAAGTAATCCCCGCAACCAAGGGCTTTCAAATGTAGGATCAATCCTTCATACAACAAAAAAAAGCGTGGCATCACGAACGATGCCACGCTTTTTAATTTTTAAAAGGATTATTTTTACACGGCGGCAGTGCTGCTCTTTTCACTTTTTGCGGGGCTGCTTTCAGTGCTGGTGCTGCTGCTTTTGTTATCGTTACTACCCGATGATGTGCTTGTTTCGCTGCTGCCTTCTTCTTTTTTACCGCTGATAGAACTGGGAGCTTGTGCTTTATTACCCCGGTTATCAGTTACATAAAATCCTTTTCCCTTAAAGACAACACCGACAGAATTCACCACACGACGAATTTTTCCCTCACATTCAGGGCACTCTGTCAGGGGTTCATCTGTCATACGCTGCCGTATTTCAAATTCATTGTCGCAGTCGAT
>JACSSI010000631.1 GCA_014879345.1 Anaerolineae bacterium
ACCAACCAAGACCCAGTCGAGCATTACTTGATAAAAGGTGGCGAGCAAAAAGAGGTGTAGTCTCGAATCCACCAAGTAATGCAGTTGCTCTCAACAAGGCATCATTGGTTAATGTCGTCTCCAATAAATCTCGGGTGACTCCGTCCAGTTCCGCTTCTGTGTCAAGATGACGAAGGGTGGTCGAGAAACGGATTCCATCACCATTACGCACCAACCCGACATCAAGCTCTGGAAGCCACCAGTCACCACCACCACTAAACCCGGCAATCACATCCGCTTCCACGACAAGTGTCGCTGTAAGATACTGGATCAGAACAATGCGGCGTTCCTGCAAATCCCAATCGCAGTAGGGAGGAGGGCAAATACGTCGATGTGGACGAACACCAAGAGGGAAATCTGGAAATTCGGGTATCGGGCCGCCTGAGGGAGCATCGGGTCGTGGAATACCTAACCTGCCTTCACTGGGATATTCTTCCGAATACCTGAGACGACTACGCGCTTGGGCGATGTTCTCAAATGCCTGCGCACGATTCCTAAGTCCGAAAGGTGAAAGATCAGGGACATCCAAAAGGTTGTGTGGATCGACAGGGAAATCACTACCCGGTGATTCGAAATCCTCAAGGCATGGTTCTTGAATGAGTGTGGCTCGATAAAATGGGATCGTTCGCTCCGCCTGAAGCTCATAACGAAATACCATGGAAAAGCGACCTGCTACTGGGAGTGGCGTCATTCTGGCGCTTGGAACTGTAATCGTCGGTGCGTATTGCCATACATTCAGTACATTGCTGCTAACTGGCGGTGGAGCAGGTGGTGGATCACCACATCCTAAAGCGCCGGGGATATCAATGTTGCGAGTACCCTCAATTTCTACTTCCTCGGGTTCCTCAACTATTTCTGGATCTGGAAGCGCGACGCCAAGCCCTGAAGCAAAATCTGTTCCTGATAATCGCTGTACACGATCAAATGCTGGCAAGCGGCGACTGAGCCACTCATTCAGATATGTGGGCGAGAAGACGAAACCGGCAAAATCTATTCGCGTAGGATCGACAGGTGCTGCCCTGCCGCTCAATGATATACGCCGTGAAACATCAGCTTCTAGGATAACGCCATCGGCACGAATGATGCCGGCAGTTGCACGCAAGTCTGGGCCGGAGACAGCGTTCCAAATCGCAGGCCAAGTTAACCAAGGTTCATTGATTAGTTTTCCTACTTCATCTGTGATCACATCAAGAAATTCACCAGCAAATAGATCGAATAAGTTGCCGAAGAGTTCAGCAACAATGTGGACGATATCTGCGGCAGGATTCCAGCCGATAGTCCAAACGTTTGCATCAAGCTCGGACGCTTCTTCGTCGGGCACGACATTGAAATTTACCTTTCCCTCTTTAAGTTGTGGAATCAGATCGAGTACCAGACGTACATCATTCACATTAAAGTAACCCGTACCAAGATTGCTGGCGAGTAGGCCACATAGACCAAGCGATGCAATAATACAGACCCAACCTTCCGTAGTGTCCGAAGGGTAAAACGAATAGTCGAAAGTGCCCGACAGCCAGTCCAAGGCGACAACAAGCCGAATACGCCCATCCTGTAGGGTAATGCTTTCAATAACCGGTTCATGGTTGAAATCGATACGATATTCCATATCCCAAGTGCTAAGAGTAAACCAATCACCCTCATCGAAGTGCCTAGTTGGTCCGATCTCGAGAAGTTGTGGCTTTGTGAATGACTCCCATAGCAAATCTGCTAGTTCATCCCGACGCCTAAGTCGCTGATTAGCATTCCTGAGTGACGAAACTGGAAACTCCCGGATGAAATGAGTAAGTCGACATGCTTCCAGCCCCCCTAAACAGGCGTCATCCATTTCTGCGGCATTCATAATTGCTCTGTAAGCTGCCTGTTCAGATGCAGACAAACCACGAGGATCATCACTTGCGTCAGGCAGCGAATCGGCCTCAGCAACGGTCTTGAACAACAAGAGCCGCTTTAATGCCCGAACGGCCATAGCATTGTCGGTAAAATTAAGCCGACGTTCAATATCCGGCCACCAGTCGAACCGCACACGATGTTCGCTTGAGCTTACACTCTCATAACTCCCTAATGCACGGCTTATGGCATTTACAGCATCTCGCAGCAAATCAAGATAGGGTTGTTGAAAGACGAAAGCGCAATGCTGCCCTTCACCCCTGAGAGTGTGGGTTGCTATCATATTGTTACGAAGGCGTTCAGCTTCGAGTCGACGAGCATTTAGTGAATTATTTCGTCTGCTCGCCGTACGATTAGCGAGTTTTAAAGTTTGCGGCGTTAAAGTGAGTGCTTTGAAATTTGAGGGTACAGTGAGCTCGATAGGTTGCTGTATATTTTTGATTGCCACAAGCTTGAATGACGATAGTGATTTGTTTTCACCAAATGAATGGAGCTTTGCCTCGAAGGGGATACCAGATGGACGGAAGTTCGATTTAAGAACAGGTAACAACAGTAACCATAGCGCTTCAACCAGTTGATTACCAACCTCCAAATCCCCCCCAAAAATAGATAAAATCTGGTCTGATCCTTGGATTTTATAGCCTGACAAATTCAGTTCGCGCTTGCCAAACTTGGCGATTGTTGGCTTCAGAGGAGAAACGGTGACTTGCTCATTAATGGGAGTCTTATCGCGTGATTTTAGGTGGGTTCGCGCAAGATTAAACCAGCCTTCTATTATTGCAAATTGCTCGCGGTGGTTGTTGATATATTGCAATTCTCCTGTTTTGGTATCAACTCGAAGCACAACGTTAGATTGCGGATAACGAAGTTCCATTCGATTTCCAGAGAGATAAACATCAGCCCTGTATTGACTTGGCAAGTCTGGAAACACACCTTGCAAATGTTTGCCGATGTCTATTTCAGGATGCAAACACACCTCATATACTAATTTCATGGTTCATTTCTCCTTTTGGATTTACGCAACAACGTTGTTATCTCCTGTCATTGCATCCAGATTTTAATTGCTAATATTAATGTTGATCGCATCGGGATAGATAATGCTGGAATTACTCGATGTGTCTGTGGCGCGGACACTGAGTGTGTGACCACCGTTGGCAGGATTTCTGACAATACCGGCCACAATCTCCTGTTCAGATAAGCATCCAGGGTTTTCCATCTACGAACAGCTAAAAGCCACCGGCTTCTTGGTCTGCTTCGTTCTATTATCAAACCTTCCACAATAAGCCTAATACGGCGTCAATGGGTTCTGCTAAGGAGACCGCTTCATAATCAGTCTGTGGTATATTGAACTTACAATTGATCTGAAAAATTTTCTGGGACATGGGTTCTTCATTGTGTTCTACTTACCCTGATTGAATGGAAACAACGTCTTATAAAAAATATGCCAGCCTATTATGCCAAACGGCCGTTTCCAACCCGTTTCCAAATCCGCTATACTGTGGAAACGATACCAGCGCAGCCGCTTCAAAAACGCTTCACCAACCATCAGGTTTTGTAACCAGGAAACGCGCAGTGTCCCATTTAGATATTCAACTGCTTGGTGATTTTCAGCTTACCCACAACGGCCGTTCCCTAAACGACCTC
>JACSSI010000632.1 GCA_014879345.1 Anaerolineae bacterium
ACCTTAATACGATTTAACAAAAGGAAAATGAATGATGGCAAATACAACCAAAGATCGAGAAATCGTCGTCACCCGCGTACTCGATGCGCCCCGCGAACTTGTTTATGCGGCGTTTACCGAACGAGAACATATTGAACAATGGTGGTCGCCAAAAGGCGCGACCATACATGAGATGGATGTGCAGCCAGGCGGCGTCTGGCGCTACAGCCAACCCGTGCAAAATGGCGCCCTCATGCCCTTCAAAATCCAATTCATTGAACTCGACAAACCAACACGCCTTGTTTACGATTACGCCCCAGAAGGGGCAAACGCTTCAGACCCCGTGCGCACCACTGTCACCTTTGAAGAAGAAGCAGGCAAAACCAAAGTCACCTTGCAATTGCTGTTCGCTACGGCCGTCGAGCGCAAGCAGGCCGTCAAATACGGCGCCATCGTCGGCGCGATGCAGGCGTTAGAAGCCCTCGCCGATTACTTAGAAAAGACTCTTAGATAACCTCTCCAAGATTGGTTCAATCTTTAGAGATTGAACCAATCTAAAGCGACATAACCATGACAGAAGCCAAAAAACAAGAATTTATCGAGATTCGCGGCGCCCGCGAAAACAATCTGAAAAATGTCACCCTGCGTATTCCCAAACGCCAGATCACCGTTTTTACCGGCGTGTCTGGCTCCGGCAAGTCGTCCATCGTTTTCGACACCATCGCCACGGAAGCGCAGCGCCAGTTGTACGAGAACTTCAGCATGATGGTGCGCACCTTCCTGCCGCGCTACTCCCAGCCGGACGCCGATGCGATCCGGAATCTGGGCATGGCGATTGTGGTGGATCAGAAGCGTCTGGGCGGTGGTTCCCATTCCACCCTCGGCACGATTACGGATACCTACACCCTGCTGCGCCAGTTGTTTGCGCTGCTTGGCGAACCGTTCATCGGCTATGCCAACGTCTTTTCGTTCAACGAACCATTCGGCATGTGTCCGGAATGCAACGGCATAGGGCGCAAGCTGCAACCCATCGTGGAAAAATTCTACGATCCGGCCAAATCGTTGAGCGAAGGGGCGCTGCAAGGGCCGATATTCGACGAGAGCATCTACCCGACCAGCGGTTACTTCGACAACAACAAAAAGCTGGCCGACTTCAGCGAGGCAGAGATGGCGCTGCTCCTCTACGGCGACGAGCAAAAGTTTGAGTATGACGGCATGAATCGCACCTATCGCGGCGTGATCACCAATTTCGTGCGTGCCTACATCGAGCGCGACCTGAAAACACGCTCCGAAAAAACGCAAGAGAAGATCATGCAATATTTGATTGAAGGGCCTTGTCCGGCTTGCAAAGGGGCGCGCCTCAACAAGTCTGTGCTGAGTTGCAAAGTGAATGGTTACAACATCGCCGAACTTTCCGCGATGGAAGTGGGTGACTTGATCGGAGTCATTCAGGCGATTAAAGATGAGCGAGCCAAAGAAGTTGTGGCCGACCTGACACGCCGTCTGCAAAACCTGGTTGACATTGGCCTGGATTATTTAACGCTCAACCGCGAGACCGATACGCTTTCCGGCGGCGAAGGGCAGCGCGTCAAGCTGGTGAAACATCTGGGCAGCAGCCTGATTGATGTGATGTACATCTTCGACGAACCGAGCGTGGGTCTGCATCCGCGCGACATCCATCGGCTCAATGAACTGCTGCAAAGATTGCGCGACATGGGCAATACGGTGCTGGTCGTGGAGCATGACCCGGACGTGATCAAGGTGGCCGACCACATTGTAGACCTCGGCCCGCACGCTGGTAGTCAAGGTGGCGAGATTGTCTATGAAGGCAGTTATGACGGGTTGCTGGAGGCGGATACGCTGACGGGCAAATTTATGAAAGAGGCGATGCCGATCAAGGCAGCGTTCCGCCAGTCCAAGAAACAGTTGTCGTTGAAAAATGTGCGTCTGAACAACTTGAAAAACGTGAGCGTGGATATTCCGGTGGGCGTGCTGACGCTGGTAACGGGTGTTGCCGGTTCTGGCAAGAGTTCGTTGATCAGCGAGGCGTTTGTGGCGCAGTTTCCCGACGCGATTGTGGTTGACCAAACGGCCGTTGGCACCAATCCACGTTCCAATCCAGCCACCTACACGGGCATCATGGACGAGGTACGCAGCGCCTTTGCCAAAGCCAACAAGGTCAACGCGGGCTTGTTCAGTTTCAATTCCAAAGGGGCTTGTGATAACTGCAATGGTCTGGGCGTGGTCTATACCGACCTCTCCTTCTTTGAACGGGTGAAATCCCCCTGTGAAGTGTGCGGCGGCAAGCGCTTCAAGGACGAAGTGCTGGCTTATACGTTGGACTGCAAAACGATTGTAGAAGTGCTGGAGATGACCGTGAAGCAGGCGCTGGCATTCTTCACCATCCCGGAGGTGACGCGCACGCTGCAAACGATGAGCGATGTGGGGCTGGACTACCTGACGCTCGGTCAGCCGCTGGACACGCTTTCGGGCGGCGAATGCCAGCGCATCAAGCTGTCCAGCGAACTGCGCAAGAAAGGCAGCATCTATGTGATGGACGAGCCGACGACGGGCTTGCACAAGGCGGATACGGCGCACCTGTTGGAAATCATGGACAAGCTGGTGGACAGCGGCAATACGGTGATTGTGATTGAGCACAATATGGATGTGGTGCGCAATGCAGACTGGGTGATTGACCTGGGGCCAGAAGGGGGCAGCAAAGGCGGGCAGGTGATTTTTGCCGGCACACCGGCAGAGTTGAAGCAGGTTAAGGAGTCGTTGACGAGCCAGTACGTGTAAACATAAAAAGATGCTGAAAAGCGCCCGACTAGCCAAGACAGACGCACCATCGATCTCCATGAAGATGAATCGATGAGCTGAAGAGCATCTATCCAGCGAAATGGCAAATGTGGTATCATGTCCAAAGGAGAAGAACTTGCGTCACCTTTTGGAGGAAGCTGATGCCCACTCGCATTCCCCGCTGGCAGTTGATTTTGTACGCATCCGGTTCCTTAGCAACGGCCGTTTCCTATCAGGCATTCAGCACCTACATCCAATTTCTCTACATCGACGTCTACGGGCTGCGCGCCGCCTGGGTGGGACTGGTCTGGTCGCTGTACGGCTTGTGGAACGCCGTCAATGACCCGTTAGCCGGCTACTTATCTGACCGCACCCATACCCGTTGGGGGCGGCGCATTCCCTGGATTGCGGGCGCTTTCATTCCCCTCAGCATCAGCTTCTACCTCCTGTTTGTACCCCCTGCGGGCATGGCCGAGCGCCCTGATCTCTCCCTGCTCTTTTATTTCATGTTCTTCGTCCTGCTTTTTGATTTGCTATGGACGATTGTGGTCATGAACTGGACGGCGCTGTTCCCGGAAATGGTGCCGGACGAGAAGCAGCGGGCCAACGTGTCAGCCTGGCGGCAAATATTCTCGGTTATCGGCCTGCTCATTGGCGTGGCGCTGCCCCCCATTATTGCCGGAGCGGATTGGGGCGGTGTGGCTTCGGTGGCGATGATGGTGGCGGTGGTAACGGCCGTTTTCTTTGCACTTTCTCTGGTGGGCAGTCGGGAACGACCCGAATTTGCC
>JACSSI010000633.1 GCA_014879345.1 Anaerolineae bacterium
CAGCAAATCAGCTGCATGATAATAAGGGCTGAGCGCACTTTGGTTTTGGAAACCCAGAAAATGCACATGAACAGTGGGTTCTGCTTCAGCCATGGCTGCCAAAACAGAGCGAAGTGGCCCATCCCCCAAAAAAAGAATAGTTCGTTTCTTTCTTTCCTCTGTAGGTAAGCGTTTGATGCTTTCTAATAAAAGTTCAGGCGCTTTTTTATCAATCAATTTACCCGAAAAAAGAATAACTTGCTGATCATCTTTCAGGTTTAAACGTTGACGGGTAGCCCCACGATAGTGAGCACGATCCACTTCACTGGTTGCAAAAGGAGTGGTATCAATACAATAAGGGGAAAAAAAGCGAGGTGTATTTGCAGAGGCCAGCCGATCATAATGAGCATTTGAGTTCACACCAATCGGCAAAAGAGCAGTAAATTGTGAATAATACCAACGTAGCACAGCATCCCGTATGATTTTTTTTATACCACCTCGACTTTGGTCAGCATCAGTCGTTTCCCCACGCAGTAACAGCGGGTACCCACATCTTTTTGCTTGCCGAAAAGCAGCACGATGAAAGGGGAACCCATACCCTGTCAACAAAACGGCTGTTGGCCGAATATCTGCTAAGGCATCAGCGATACCTGTTCCCGCTAACTTTTGTGGTGAATCGGCACCGCCATTTTTCACCGTTGTTAAAAAACGAGAATCGTACCCTGATAGCAGATTACTATCCCATGAAAAAGAAACGTCAAACTCCGCATCATGATAGCCTACTACACTAAAATCAGAACCGTAGATTACTGTTATTGGAATGTTTAATTTCTGTTGCAAATGTCGATAAACAGGTGCCTGATATTGAATTGGGTGTGTTTGCAAAACAGTAAGCATTTCTATGAATTTAAGCGCTCAAAAACAGGAGAAAACTGTACTTCATAATTCCACTCTTTGTGTATACGCTCTTGACCTCGTTTGCCCATCTCTTGTCGCTCGTGAGGATGTTCTAACAACCAGTTCAAAGCATCGATAATGCTCTGGGGATTTTGTAAATCACAAGATACTCCATAGCCAGTCTCCACATAGAAATCATTCCATTCAATCATATCGGAAACTAACAAAGCCATGCCACAGGCTAAATAATCAAACGCTTTATTGGATGCACCAACCATGTGTCGCATATTAAGATCATCACTAACTAAGGGCATAAAAGAAAGCCCAACATCATATTTTTGACATTCTTTTAGAAGAAGATAACGAGGTAAAGGATCAGAAATAACCACACGATTGGAAATACCTAATTGTATGGTTTTCTCGCGCAACTCAGAAACATATTTTGCATGACCTATCGTACTATATCCAACAATATGCAATGACACCTGAGGGGGTAACTCAGCAATCGCTTCCAGTAGAGAAAAAGGAATACGTTGCGGCACAACAGTACCATGATACCAAAGAGATAATCCTTCTTCTGAATATCCCTTGGTTCGTACCGTTACCTCTGATTGGCGTGGACAGTTCCATACTACTTCAGGCATCTTATCTAGGGATAAGGTCAGCATAAAATGTTGTGCCCGTTTTTCGTTAGGTAAAATACAAATATCAGCACGTTTTGCCAATTTACGTCTGGTATATAACAAAACACGAATAAATGCTGAAATATTTTTTACATCAGGAGAATCATGTTCATGATAAATAATTTTGATATAAGGAAGAAAACTCAAAACCAAGCCTATCGGACAGGCTAACAAATCCGACACATATAACCAATCAGGATGCCATAGTATCGTTCCAATTAAAACCCATACCAAAAAACAAAGATAGTTAAGCTTCTGCTGCCATCCGATAGGCATAGAACGGAATTGTTTCACATAAATATGGGGATGAGATGGAAAATGAAGTTTTTGTGTGTCCCCAATAGACTTTAGTCCCATAAATAACACATCCCAACCATCGTCAGCCAAAATTTGGGAACTTTGCTCTAAAGGAGGATAAACCGCTGGATTCACATATTGAATGTAGAGAATTCTTCTATTCATATTCTACGCAATCTAAGCACAGATGCTATCTATTTTGAATCGATTTCACTTGATTTAGGTGTTTTGAATCCAAGAGGAAAGGTCTGCAATAACAATGCATTTGCTAATGACTGCTGAAAAGAGTACACAAACAAGAATCGCAGAATAAAAGCCAGAACTTATGCCACCCAAGAATAAATCATCACATACATCAAATCCATTGTTGCCGAGTTTTTCATGAAAAGTTCTTGCCTTTTATCCCTTATGCGATGACTTGTTCTGTTTTCGTACCCTAAAAGTGGATTTTTTAGGTATATACAATATTTGCACAAAACGATTAAAAACAAGAATAAAAATGAGGGCAGATATACTCCCAGCAGTGAAAACCATAAAATTATTATCAGGATGCAAAAGACTCAATGCAGGTAAGAACCATACGGCAAATGAAGAAAAATCTTGATCATACAAGCGCTTTGCCGCCTGTTCATCCATAATAGTAAGCAAGGTACCTATGAAAACAAATCCAATGATCACCCCTAAAGTTTTGAAATTGATATATAGTTCCAATACATGTCCAGTTGGTGAAGTAGTAGAGCCATAAATTGGGATACCCGTATAATAACTTATTATTTGAGCTCCTCCTAAACGCACTGGCTTATTAGGCCAGAGGATTCTTGGTATAAGCATTGTTGCCGCATCACCTAAAGTTTTGCCATTTGCAACTTCTACAATTCCGTTATCCAATCTTTCAATAGCCATACCAATGAAAATATTTTGATCCAGACGTGCTTCAAACCAGCGAAGATGATCATTGTTATAAATATCAAACAACTCAAAATTTTGGAATGACTCTGCCGTTGTGAAAAGTCTGTCGCGTAGAGATTCTCCCCCCCAAACGGAAGCCCGTATATCATCACGTGCTTCCATATAATTCACAAAAACTGATACTGATAAATAAGCTATCAACATAACTATAACTAAAATTCCTATAGGTCGCTTATTAGCACGCAGTATAAAGATAAGAACTAGCAAAAAAAAGGAAAAACCCCAGCCTAGAAAACCACTTGAAACTGTAGTAAACACAGGTAAGAGAGCAAACAAAATTAAATACCCGAGTAATCGCTTTTTGTTATTTGTACGTATAGCCAGCCAACAAAGCAATATGCCCCCTACTATCATTAAATCTCCCATTGCAGAAAAAAAAGCACTGATTGTGGGTAATCGACTTGTTAAAGGAGTTATGAAAAAGAAACCTATTATGCCAACATAAAAATACACTTGAGGCCAGGGAATGTGAAGAGATTCATTTTTCTTAATGGTGACAGTTTTATTCCGAGGTGAAAAACCACGTTCATTCCTCCACAAGCCAGTAATAAGGGGCGCAAAAATCAAGGAACCTATCCCAAAAGAAAGAATTGCATAAACGCTTTGTTGGAAACCAATTGCTAAAACAAACGGATTATGACGAGGAAGATACCAAGGCAGCATATCAACTGCCGCCGTAAGCCAATGATACATGCCTAATTGAACAAGATAAATTATTGGGATTCCTACGCCACTTTGT
>JACSSI010000015.1 GCA_014879345.1 Anaerolineae bacterium
TGCGACGGGTTTTTCAAGCAAGATTGGCGGGAGCCTTGTTTTCAGGCTGACTTTGGAAACGCCCTGGTTTTATCGTGCTGGTCATTGACTTTTAACGACTCTTTCACTAGCATACATTGACGTTCCAGGTAAAACATGTTTTCATGATAAAATGTGTGAGAAATCTAGTATTTTGCTGCGGCGCAAAACTTATTTTTCCGTGGTGCAAACTACAAATTGAAGATATGAAATTTTAGGTGATACCGTCAGTGAGTACCCCGTTTGAAGTAGTGAGACAGTTTCAGCAACAAGTTGCGCAGGCTGACTCGTATGAGTTGGTTTATGGGTTAGTTTCTGCGTTTCTGGGTGATCAGATTGGGTCTATGGCTGTGGTTTTGTTGGAAACGGCCGTTCCTTCCCTCCCCTCTTCACCAGTTCAACTTCACCTCACGATTCCGAATACTTCTTATTCCCTCAAATTGACCCGAATCGATCCGTTTTCAGATGATGATCGTGCTTTGGTGGAGTTGGTGTGTGCGTTGTTGGCTTCTGCGCCATTCTTTGAAAAGCACGGTGATGCGGCACGCAGCCGTTTTTTGGAAGTGGTTTATTCCGTTGCGGAAACGACGCGCTCACTGGATGCTTTGGATGAGATTTTGGCGGCGGTTCACCAGCGGCTGCTAGATGTATTTGCTGCCCCCTCAGGCTATATCGTTTTGTATGATGCCGAGCAGCAGTTATTGTTTTTTCCGTGTATGACCCATAATGGGGAAACGGCCGTTATGGAACCCATATCCCTTATCAATGCAGACAGTTTGGCGGCCTGGGTGGTTGCCAACGGTCTGCCATATGTGACGGGAGACTGGGAAAACGATGACAAACCAGTACCGGGTGTGCCCAAAGGCGATTTCCCCTCATCCATCATGTGTGTGCCGTTGCTGCTCAATGATGTTGTTTTGGGTGTTGTCTCCGTGCAAAGCAGAGAGAAAAATGTATTTACGGAAGAAGACTTTGAAATCATAACGGCCGTTGCCGCCCAACTAGCCTCCGCCATCGAAAATGCCCGTAAATTTATACATACCAAAACGCTTGTTGAAAAAGGAACACGTGATTACCAGGCCGCCGTCGCCCTGCGTCAGGCAATCTCCGTAATCAGCAGCACATTAGACAAAAAGTCAATCGTCAATCATCTGCTCCTCGCCCTGGATGGCGTGTTTGCCCACGATACAGCCTTCGTTTTTCTGTGGGAAGCCAAGCACGCTTTTCGGTTGGCGGCTGGACGTGACACCTTAAACCGCCCTCTGGATCAATCTCCGGATCAGCTAGAAACAATTTGGTGCAATAGTTCCTTATTCAACCACATTCAGGAAAACAAAGAATCCCTACTCATTGCGGATACCAAGCAAGACGAACGTTGGCAGCCCTTCTTAGGAAGTGAAAAAATTCAAAGTTGGTTAGGCACACCCTTGATTGCTGGCGGAGACATGTTGGGTATCCTCATCGTGCAAAGTTATCGGACTGGCACTTTCGACAAACAGCAGCAGTGGTTGGCTTCTACCCTGGCTACTCATACGGCCGTTGCTTTGCAAAATGCCGCGCTCTACCAACGAACCCAGCAGCAGCTTAACGAATTAAGCACACTCTACCAGGCTAGTGCCACCATGACCGCCAATCTCGACCAAGATTTCGTTTTGCAAACCGTCGTCTTGGAAATGGTGCGGGCCTTGCAAGTAGATAGCTGCACCATATTTGTATGGAATACAAGCCGCCAGCATCTTGTCCCTGCTGCCCATAGCAATCTGGCACAAACAAAAGCGCAATTATGGGACAAAAATGAAAGCCCCATCCAGGCATCAATTGGGTTGAGCCGCGTTCCTGACCTGGAGAAGAACCCAATCATCCTGCACGTCTTTAATACAAAAGAGATATTTAGCCTGCGCTATGATAATGCCCACAGTCAGGAACGCATCGACTTGCTAGAGAAAGCTGGCCTGCAAGCGGCTTTGCTAGTTCCTCTGGTGCGTCAGGGGGATGTGCTTGGCTTATTGGCATTGGGGCAGCTATCTGAACCACGTTCTTTTACTTCGCGGGAACGACGCCTGGCACAAAATCTGGCCGGACAAGCGGCGGTTGCTATTGAACATGCCCATTTGTATTCCCAAGCACAGCGTCGTGTAGAAGAGCTGGCAACCTTCCACAACATCGTCTTGCAGCTTAATACCCCGTTGAAGCTAAATACCGTCCTGGATGCCATTACGGAATCTGCTTTACAATTGGTCGACGCCAATAATTTACACATTTTTCTCTACAATCATCAAACAGGTGAATTTTCAAATGGATCGGCTTTATGGCGTGACGGCCGTCGTACACCAGCCGTGACCAAGGTGCGGGAAGACGGCATGACGGCGACTGTTGTCAAGCAAGGGGAGCCTATTATCATTAATGATGCAAAGCACCATCCCTTGTTTCAAACCGAAGCAACAAAGGATTGGGGCATTGAAGCCATTGCCGGTTTCCCCTTGAAACGGGGTGATACGGTTATAGGCGCCTTCACGATCACCTATTTGCATCCCCATCGTTTTACCGACGATGAGATTCTGCTGCTCAATTTATTGGCGGATCAGGCTTCTGTGGCTGTGCGTAATGCCCGCCTTTTTGCTGAATCACAACGCCGCTTACGTGATATGTCTGCCTTGGTGGATATGGCGCAAAAAGTAACGGGTAAGCTCAAAATCAGTTCTGTGCTGCAAACAACAGTCAAAATCCTGCAAGGGTTGTTAAATGCACGTGCCAGCACCATTACTATGTTGACTGAAGATCGGTCGGAACTGGTGGTGGCGGCGGCCATTGGGGTTGACCCAGAATATATGCAAGCGCGCATGAAGATGGACGAGAAAAGTATTTCTGGTGATGTGGTGCAGAGTGGTACGCTTATTAACATTCGAGATACTTACTCGGAACCGGATTTTCTCTTTTTCAGTGAGATTGTGCGTAGTTTATTGGTTGTGCCGCTCATTGTACGCAGTCAAACGATAGGCACGCTTACCATTGATAGTGATCAACCCAATGCGTTTAGTGATTTGGATGTGCAATTGATGATGATTGCGGCCGCGCAGGTGAGTATTGCCATTTCTAATGCGGGCCTGTTTGAAGAAGTGGAGGCGAGGGCCTCTGAATTGGCTGTCGCTTATGAGGAGCTAAAAGAAAGTGACCGCCTCAAAGATGAGCTGGTGCAGAATGTGTCTCATGAGCTGCGCACGCCGTTGACGTTTGTTAAAGGATATGTCGATTTGTTGATGGATGGTGAGATGGGATTGGTTTCACCTGAACAACAAGAAGCGCTGCATATTGTCGCTGAAAAAACGGATGAGATTACGCGGATCATTGATGATATTATCACGCTGCAACGAATTGATTCTGGAAATTTACAACTTGCGGAGTCTGCGATGGCTGATTTGATTAAAACGGCCGTTTCCGGACATCGTATTGTGGCAGAGAAAAAAGGGTTGATGATTACGGCTGAATTGCCTCCTGAGCCTGGTATGGTGTTGATGGACAGAGGCCGAATCAACCAGGTGCTGGATAATTTGATCGCCAATGCCATGAAATTTAGCCCCAATGGTGGCGTCATTAATGTCTCCATGGAAGACCTGGAAGATGAAGTTCGGGTTATCGTGTCTGACCAGGGTGTGGGCATGCCCAAAGAAAAACAAACGCGCATTTTTGACCGATTTTATCAGATTGATGGCTCATCCCGCCGCCGTTTTGGGGGAACCGGCATTGGTTTAGCCATTGTTAAACGCATTATTGATGCCCATCATGGTAAAATTTGGGTTGAAAGTGAATTAGATATGGGTAGTTCGTTCTATTTCAAACTGCCAAAAGTCAGAAACGAAACATAGACACTGATTCGGTAAACTGCGAAAGGTCTTCAACGACAACCAACAGCCCCATTCGTAGTTTCTTTAACCAAGTATTGGTGTGTTAATTTATGTCTACAAATGGACAGTCTCCGTTGACAGTTGAACAGTTACAGGCGATGCCTAAGATTGACCTTCATCGACATTTAGAAGGCTCTCTCAGGCTGCCAACATTGATTGAGATTGCCCGTGATTTTGGGCTGGATTTACCTGCCGGGGATGTGGATAGTTTACGGCCGTTTGTGCAAATTACGGATGATCCCCCAGATCATGAAGTCTTTTTGAGCAAGTTTGGCATTTTGCGCCTTTTTTATCGCAGTCCAGAAGCGATTTATCGTTTGGCCTACGAGGTGGTGGCAGACGCAGCGGCTGATAATATTAAATATTTGGAGCTGCGTTTTAGTCCGCAGGCGCTGGCGCGGGTGCGTGGTTTTGCCTTGGAAGACGTGACGAATTGGGTGATAACGGCCGTTAACCAGGCCAGTATCGATCACAATATCAAAGTCGGTCTCATCATCACCCTGGTGCGCCACGAACCATTAGCCCAGGCACAACAAGTTGCAGAAATCGCCTATGCTCATGCAGGAAAAGGCATTTTGGGCCTTGACCTGGCTGGTGATGAAGTGAAATTCCCGCCAGCCCCCTTCATTCCTATCTTCAAAGAAGCGAAAGCGGTGGGTTTAGGCGTTACCATTCATGCGGGTGAGTGGGCTAGTGCCGTGGGGGTACGTCAGGCCATTGAGGAACTGTATGCAGATAGGGTGGGGCATGGCGTGCGCGCCATTGAGGACTCTCAGGTATTGCGCTTGATTCAGGAGAGGGGCGTAGCCTTGGAAGTGTGCCTGACGAGTAATCTGCAAACCGGTGTGGTACACAGCATTGGGCATCACCCATTAAGCGACATGTTGAACTTGAAGCTGTTGGCAACTTTGAATACAGACGACCCCAGTGTCAGCAATTTAACGCTGACAGATGAGTATGTGGTGGCGGTTGAAGCGCTGGGTTTTGGGTATCCTGAATTACGGCAGTTGATTCTCAACGCCGCTGCCGTATCTTTTTTGCCAAAAGACGAACGTAACCTGCTTGTTGCTTCTTTCTCCCAACAACTTCCGGAACGCGGCTTTCCGGCTATTGGGTTGAATTCCACGTTTTAACGGCCGTTTTGATTACCTCTTGTACCGCTGTATCCTCAATATCTGCCGGTTTTTCATAGCTTTTGCCGTCTGCCAAAATTTGCAAGCCGCCGGTGGGGCTTTGTTCCAGGCGAATCCCGCGATTTGCCATTTCTGGATTGCCTGCAATCTGTTTTTGCAAAATCTGGTTGATTTGTTCAGCGATGCTTAACGGTTTGGGCGTTGCTGCGATAACGGGCTTCACATCGCCTGTTTCGCTAATCTCAACCAGCGGCCGGGCGTCGTTGACAGCGGTATTGGCACTAAACATGCTGTTTGTTCGTCCGCGTTTTTGCGGCTTGTTTTTCTCTGCCTCGACCTGCTGCTCAAGGGTAGCAAGAAATGCTTCTTGCCGTTGTTTAATTTCCGGGGAAACGGCCGTTTCCACTTCTTCTACCGGTTTGGGTTTGGCCGGGGTGAGCTGCGGCACCACGCCAGCGCTTTCTAACACCGCGTAGCCACCGCAGAAATCGACAAGCTCGCCGATTGCCGCCAGAATGCGTTGGCGCATCTTGGGGTTGCTGACGTCAGCTAAATTTCCATAGCGTTCTGCATTGGCTTCAATTTCAAGTTTGCCCATAGGCGGGACACGTAAAACACGCATCATTTCAATCTCTTGGTTCATTTTTGCCTCCTTGAAAATACAAAGTTCCTTGGAAACCTGAGCCAGTTATCAAACCGCACAGGTTATTACTGTGATTCACTTTTGACAGGGTAAGGTTGACACTGTGGACAAAAGTGAGTACTGCGGCTGTTCATCACAATTCGGTTGATGGGCGTCTGGCATTGGTAGCACGGCATACCGGTACGCCTGAAAACGGCTACTGCATTTTGCATATCGCCGCGAGTGCCATCTGGCTTGGTGTAGAGGTCAATGCTGGCACCCTCGCGTTCTATGCCCATTGTAAGCACTTTTTGAATAGCTGCATATAGTGCCACAATCTCATTCTGGGTAAGGGAATCGGCTGTACGCCGGGGATGGATGCTGCTGTAAAAAAGGGCTTCATCAGCGTATATGTTGCCGACGCCGGCAATGAAGCTCTGGTCTAGCAGGAGTGGTTTCATGGCTCGGGAACGGCCGTTTAGCCGCTCTCTTAATACGTCAGGTGAAAATGCCTCATCCAATGGTTCTGGCCCCAGCCCACCGAGGACTGTTTCCGGCTCTTGCACCAAATACACCCGCCCAAATTTACGCATATCACGGAAACGCAGCTCACGGCCGTTATCCAGCGAAAAAACGGTGTGTACATGTTTGTGGCGGGGTGCAGCGGCGTCTTCTACCGCCAGATGCCCCGACATCTTCAAATGGATGATCAGGGTATCGTCACCGCTCAAACTGAAGACGAGATATTTGGCGCGGCGGTTGATGGCGTCGATTTGCTGCCCCCGAATTTGCCAGTCAAACGCCGCCACATCTTCATGGCTGGCTATCTGACGCGGCCAATCATTGGAAACGGCCGTTATCCTGCGTCCAATTAGAGGTTCCCGCAAAGCGCGGACTGTCGTTTCAACTTCTGGTAATTCAGGCATAAAACTAAAGGCTGCAAAGTTGCATAGTTGCAGTTTACAAAGGTAACGAGGTGACTTAATTACCTTGCCGCCCTGCAACCTTGCCACCTTTCTACTCTATAATAATAAATTTCCCACGCTCATAAAAAAGCGCATCTGAGAAGATTATACCCCGAAAGTTGCTTGATTATTAGAGGGTAGTGGATTAGTATTACACATATGTATCCTGATGATCGTGTTTTGGTAGCTTATGTACCGTCACCGGCCGATTTTGACTTGATTCAAAGGCAAAATTGGTATCGTATTCCCTATGCGTCAGCGCCCAAAGGGGTCTATGCGGAATGGGTTGCTTTTTATTTTGGAGCCGCTTTTGGCTCGCGCAAATGGTCGGTGCAGGCGTATGCCCCCCGCTTGGGACACGAGTTATTGCAGCGACGAGATTTGCTGCCAGACCAGCCAGATCATCCCCGCGCTGAGGATTGGTATTTCCGCCTACAGTTAGGGGCAGTGACATTTCTGGAGCGTCCCATTATCAGTTTGCAATGGCGGCGGATTACTTTCTTGCACACGACCTGGGATCGGTTTCAAGATGCTGTTGAACTCAACGATCTGTTCCTGGATGGGGAAGCGTATGTGGATCGGGCGTTTACAGTGCTGAAAGACGGCCGTTCTCAAGCCCAATTCCCTTACACAATTTCTCAGCCGTCGCGCTTAAAAGAGCCAAGAACGCTGTACTATAGCTAAAACCCGCCATACCGTGCGTGATAGAGCAGTTCCCTATGCGACTTGACACCTTAGTAGAAGACCTCGACAGTGAATTGCCAGACAGCCCGGTGGTACGCCCCGGTGGCAGTTTGTTAATGATGGTTGGTTTGCCCGGGACGGGAAAATCTTCGGTGGTAAATGCGTTACAGCCCATGATGCCGCATGTGGTCATTGCCACAGACAAAATTAGATCATCCATTCGTGAATCACCTGTCTATACGGCTTCAGAAGTGATGCTCGTTTATGAGGTCTGTTATGGCATTATTGAGCGCCGACTGCGGAAAGGGGAGCGTGTGGTGTTTGATGGCTCTAATTTGCTGGTGGCACGGCGAGACTATTTGCAAAAGTTAGCGCGTCGTTGTGGCGCACCGGTGGCAATTTGTTATGTGCAGGCATCTCAAGAGGTGATTCAACAGCGTTTACGGGCAAGGGCGCTGCGCGGGCATAGTAACATGGACAAGTCTGATGCGGATTGGGCGGTTTATAAATGGATGGTGGAGGCGCAAGAGCCGTTGGCAGAAGATCATCTTATTGTAGACACCACTGATAGTTCCCCACAGAAATTGGCACAAAATTTATATGAATATTGGCTCAATGTTGAAAAAAACGCGGCAAGCGACCCTGATCTACAATCCCCTGGCTGGGCCAGCAAACTTAGCCGGCTCTATGGCGTTAATCGCTGATTTTTGGCGCACGCAGGATTGGCAAGTAGAGATAAAACCAACTGAGGCGGCTGGTCATGCCACAGAATTGGCCCGTGAGGCCAGCACAGCCGGTCATCACATGGTGATTGCGGCGGGAGGCGATGGTACGTTGGGTGAAGTTACCAACGGGCTGGCAGGGTCTCCGACGATTATGGCACCGCTGCCAGCGGGTACGGCTAATTCGTTTGCCAAGGAGCTGTTGATGCCACGTCCCGGGTTGCTTAACAGGCATCGTTTGTTGGATGCAGTGGATGCGTTGGCGGCGGGGCGCGTGCAGGGGATGGATTTGGGTTATACGTCAAATGGGGGAACGGGTAACGGCCGTTACTGGTTATTGTGGGCAGGTGTGGGGGCAGATGGTTACCTGGTGGATCAAATGGAGCCTCGTCCTAAATGGTCCAAGCGTATCGGGCCGGCTGGTTATATGCTGCAAGGCTTGTTTGTTTTACCGAGAGCACCCCGCTTTCAGGCGATCATTACCGTTGATGAACAAACCTTTTCTGGCGACTATATGCTCATTTTGATCAGCAATGCGCGGCGATATGTGGGGGGGATTGTTGATTTAAGCCCGAATGCTCAGTTGGACGATGGTTTGTTTGAGGTGTGGCTGTTAGCAGCGGGAGGCGTATCCCGTTTGGCAGAATACGCCGTGCAGGCCAAGTGGGGAGACCTGGCTGAGAATGCGTATGTGACGAAGGTAAACGGCCGTTCTATCCAAATTACCACAGAGCCATCTATGCCCTGCCAAACCGATGGTGACAAGTCCGGCAGTACGCCGCTTTCTGTACAAGTTAAACCCCGTGCTTTGCAGCTTCTCGTGCCGTCTACCGCGCCGCTGGATATGTTTTGTGAACCAGGGATGCCGCTGCGAGAGTGGACGGTTTTAAGTGGACAGTGAACAGTAATCTTCAATCTTCAATCGTTAATCGTCAATCAAAAATTGCTTTACCGCCTCCGCTGTCTCCCCTGGTTTTTCCACCATCATCATATGTCCCGCGCCATCCAGTAGGGTGAATTGGGCCTGGGGGATGGTGTCGGCGAGAAAACGGCCGTTTTTAGGCGGTGTCAGTTTGTCTTCTGCGGCGGCGACGACGAGGGTGGGCAGGGTGATGTGGGCGATTTGGTTGCGGATGTCGAATTCATTGCAGGCGTTGAAATCGTTATAGAGGACGGAAACGGCCGTTTGTGCCAGCATCTCTTCGCCCCGTTTTACCAGTTGCGGCGGGGCAGATGGCGACCAGCTAAAGTGGTTGATGGTGGCGACCGCCTGTTCAAAATCTGGCAAAATCTGGTCGAGGATGGCGGGGGAAACACGCAGGCTGGCCGCTGTGCCGATGAGCACCAGGGCTGCCAGTTCTGGCAAATGGCGCAGGGCGATGGTTTGGGCAATGGCACCGCCCATCGAATGACCCACCAGCACGACGTTGGTCAAGGCCAACATCTCTATGAACTGCATCACTTCAGCGGCATAACCTTCAATGTGGGCGTGGCCTTCTCCGGCAGAACGGCCGTGGCCGGATAAATCCAGGGCATAGACGGTGGCATTTGGCAAGCGCCGCAGCGCCAACGGCCACACAAGATGGCTGCCGCCTGCACCGTGAATGAGGATAATAGTGAAGTCCGCTTGTGGGCTGCGATGCAGGGCGTAGAAAAAGGGTTGGTGGTTTAGGGTTATGGTGGGCATTTTATTTTCCGTAGTGCGTAGTGCGTAGTGCGTATTCCGTTTACGGTTCACGGAATAGTGTACCGCAGAACAGTGGCATTTGTTACAATTCTAAATGATTTAGTACGTAGTACGTAATGCGTAAGGTTCTACGCACTACGCACTACGCACTACGTAAAAAAGGACACCCCATGACCTACGATCTGGTAATCAAAAATGGCACGGTGGTAACGGCCGTTTCCACCACAAAAGCAGACATTGGCATCATCGGCGAAAAAATTGCGGCGATTGGTCAAGATTTGAGCGGCAAACGGGAGATCGATGCGGCGGGTAAGTTGGTAACGCCGGGCGCGATTGACGTGCATGTTCACCTGGAAATGCCGATTGGCGATTTTATCTCCACCGATGATTTTTATACCGGCACACGAGCGGCGGCGTTTGGCGGCACGACCACCATTATTGATTTTGTCGAAACCGCGCCAGACGAGACGATGCTGGCCGCCCTGGCCGCCCGTCGCGCCAAAGCAGACCCCAAGGTGCTCATCGACTATGGCCTGCACATGACCATCGGCCCCACTGACATTGCCAAACTGGATCAGATTCCCGGTGTGTACGCCGCCGGTTGTGCCAGTTTTAAGCTCTACATGGCTTATGGCTTGCGGCTACATGATGGCGAGTTGTTGCAGGCATTAACGGCCGTTTGTGATGTCGATGGCATGCCGGTGGTTCATGCCGAAAACTGGGACGTGATTTGTGCCTTGATCGCGCAAAACGTGGCTGGCGGGCGCGTCGAACCCCATTGGCATCCGCGCAGCCGTCCGGCACTGCTGGAAGGGGAAGCGGCGGCGCGGGTGATTGACATTGCCGATTACGTCGGTACGCGGCTCTATATTTTCCACGTGTCCTGCCAGGAAACGGTCGCCCAAATTGCGGCGGCGCGACTGCGCGGCTTACCCATTTACGGCGAAACCTGTCCCCAATATTTGCTGCTTGACTGGAGTTTGTACGACCTGCCCGGTGTGGCGGGGGCGCTGCCCGTCTGTTCGCCGCCGATTCGGGAGCAGGCGCAGCAGACGTATTTGTGGCAGGCGTTGGCGCAGGAAAACCTGCAAGTCGTTTCCACGGATCACTGCCCGTTTGCGCTGGATGAGAAAGCGAGTCGTTTGGGCAATTACAGCCAGATTCCCGGCGGTGTACCCTCGATTGAGATTCGCTTTGGCGCGGTCTATCAGCGTGGGGTGCAAAATGGCGCTCTGACGCTCAATCAGTGGGTGGCGGCTTGCTGCACACGACCCGCCCAGTTATTTGGCTTGCAGCAAAAGGGTGACATTGCCGTCGGTTTTGATGCGGATTTGGTGATTTTTGACCCGGAACGGCCGTTTACTGTCACCCCTGAATCGTTGCATGAAGCGGCTGGTTGGACGCTGTACGAAGGCATGAGCTTCCTGGGCTGGCCGCAAACCACCCTCAGTCGCGGCGAAATCATCGTGCATGACGGGGAACTGTTGGCTCAACCAGGGCGCGGTCGATTTGTAAAACGCGCATTTTAAGTCAAATTCAATACAAAGGAACAAAGAGACAAAGGTTTTTTCTTTGTCCCTTTGTATTGAAGATTTTTGAAGAGACGACATGCGTTGCAGCTCACCACAAAAAATAAAAAATTTGGCATCGAATTAATGCGAATTAACGCGAATTATTTGACCTTTCTTAACAAAAATTCGCGGTAATTCGTGACAATTCGATGCCATTTATAAAGGAATAAATATGCAACTAAACATGGCAGGCTTCAAAGTTGGTCACGCCACTGACACCGAAAATCACACAGGCTGCACCGTCATTTTATGCCCCGAACACACCACTGGCTCTGTCGATGTGCGTGGCCCTGCGCCGGGCAGCCGGGAAGCGGCGCTGTTGGCGGCGGATAAACCGAATCATTTTGTCAATGCGGTGCTGCTCACCGGTGGCAGTGCCTTTGGCCTGGCAGCGGCCGATGGCGTGATGCGCTATCTCAAAGAGCGCGGTATTGGTCATCCCACGCCCATCATGCCCATACCGATTGTGCCAACGGCCGTTGTCTTTGATATTGGCTTCAACATGGGGCAGCGCCAGCCGGACGCCGACATGGGTTATGCCGCCTGTGAACAGGCAGGCGATGGTGTGATTGCCCAGGGTAACGTAGGTGCTGGGGCAGGTGTCTCTGTGGGCAAATGGGCGGGTTTTCAGCACATGATGAAAGGCGGCGTGGGCGTGGCGGGTGTGCGTCTGGACGATCTGGTGGTCAATGCCATTGCCGTAACCAATGCCGTCGGGGATGTGGTTGATAACGATGGCACGGTGTTGGCGGGAGCGCGTAAGGAAGCGGGCGGTTGGTTGGTGGAAGATCACCCACTGCGCTTTATTTCCATGGAGCGTATGCCCATGCCCGGCACGAATACCACGCTGGTGGCGGTGTGGACGAATGCGCGTTTAAGCCGTCCCGAAGTCAACCGCGTGGCGCAGCGCGTCCATGATGGCATGGCGCTGGCGGTGCGTCCCATCCACACCTCCCATGATGGCGATACCGCCTTTGCCCTGGCTTCCGGTATTGTCAAAGCGCCATTTGATCTGGTTGCCAATGCGGCGGCGGAAATGACGGCCGAAGCGATTCGCAACAGTGTGAAGTTTGCCCGTTCTGTTTCGTTTGTGCCGGGGCTGTTAAAAGATGAGGGATGAAAGATGAAGGATGAACAAGTGATGGCCGGTGGACTACCCAAAGCGTCTGCCTTTGAACCGCAGTTTATTGAGGTGTTGGCGGTGCAGACGGCGTATGTGACGACCGGGAAGCCGGATGGGCGGCCTGTTGTTTTGCTGCATGGCATGTCGTCGTCGGCGGATAATTACCGGGAGACGATGCATGTGCTGGCTGAGTCACGCTGGCTGATTGCGCCGGATATTCCGGGCTTTGGCTTGAGCGAGGAGACGCAGCCTTATACGATGGTGCATTTGGTGGAATGGCTGGCGGCGTTCAGGGAAGCGCTGGATTTGCCGCCGATGGATTTGGTGGGGCATTCGTTTGGTGGGGCGTTGGCGACGAGTTTTGCGCTGTCTTATCCTGAGGATGTGGCGAGTTTGCTGCTTTCGGCGCCGGCACTGCTGGCGGCGGTGGGCTATCCTGAGTTTGTGAAGAAGATGATGATTTGGCTGAGATTGCCGGAATCGGGAACGGCCGTTTCCCAATCAAACCGTGTCGTGCAGCAGGCAGTGCGTAACTCATCCTTTGCCCCAGAGCAATTTGATGACGATGTGTGGGAGCGGCGCGTGCTGGAATACCATCATGCCCGTTCTTCCGCCGAAGTGCTGAAGGCGCTGGCTTTTTATGATGTGCGCCCCGACCTGCCTCGTTTACAGCAGCCGGTGTGCATCGTCTGGGGCGAAAACGATCCGGTGCTGTCTGTTTCTGATGTGGCTGAACTGGAGGCGCTGCTGTCCCAGGTTGAAGTCCACCGCCTGCCAGAGTGCGGCCATATTGTGATGCTGGAGAAGTTTGAAGAGTTTATTGAGATTGCGCAGGCGTTTTGGGGAAAAGAGAGATTAAAGATTGAAGATTAAAGATTGGCAAGCGAGCATCTCTTTAATCTTTAATCTTCAATCTTTCCTTCCCAAGGATTTATGATGAAAATTATTTCAATATTTGGCAGTGCCAGCCCGTTGCCCGGCAGTCAGGCGTATCAGGATGCGTATGAGGTGGGCAGGCTGTTGGCGCTGGCTGGTTATGGTGTGATGACGGGTGGTTATGCAGGCACGATGGCGGGGGTTTCGCAGGGCGCGGCTGAGGCGGGTGGTCATGTCATCGGCGTGACCTCGGCGCAGATTGAGGCGTATCGTCAAATTCCGCCGAATCAATGGGTAGCTGAAGAGGTGCGCCAGAATTTACTGCGCGACCGGGTGACGTATCTGGTGCTGCACAATGACGGCATGATTGTGCTGCCGGGCGGCATTGGCACGTTGTCTGAGCTGGCGCTGGCGTGGAGTTTGATGCAGGTGGGGGATTTGCCCCAACGGCCGTTTGTTCTCTTAGGCTCCACGTGGCGGCAAATGGTAGACGTGCTGTATAACGGCAACCATGTCAAAACGAAGGATTATGCGCTGCTGCAATTTGCTGATTCTCCGGAAACGGCCGTTGACATGGTGGTAAGGTGGCAAGGCGGCAAAGTTGTAAAGTAAAAAGGTTGCAAGGTGGCAGAGTTGCGCGTCGCCTTAATTACCTTGCAACCCTGCAACCCTGCAACTTTGCAACTCTGCCACTCTTTGCAACTCTGCCACTCTAAAAAGGAGTTCCTGTGATATTTCTAAAACTAGGCGGTTCGCTCATTACCGATAAGACAGGCGTAGAAGCAGTGCGTGAGGATGTGTTGGCGCGGGTGGCCGCCGAGATTGCGGCGGCGCGGCGCGAAAATCCGGGACTGCGGCTGGTGGTGGGGCATGGCGGCGGTTCATTTGGGCATGTGGCGGCGGCGCAGTATGGCACGCGGCAGGGGGTTGAGACTGCCGAGCAATGGCTTGGTTTTGCCGAGGTTCACGCGGCGATGGTACGGCTAAACCGGCTGGTGACGGAGGCAATGTTGCTGGCCGGAATTCCGGCATTGAGTTTGCAGCCGTCCGCCAGTGCCTTGTGTAAAAACGGCCGTATCGTGGCGATTGCCGCTCAACCCGTTTTGGCAGCGCTGGACGCGGGTCTGGTTCCCGTTATTTATGGCGATGTGGCTTTTGATGCTGAAATTGGCGGCACGATTATATCTACCGAAGAGGTGATGATGGCCTTGGCTGATGCGCTCAACCCGTCATGGCTGCTGCTGGCAGGTGAAGTGCCAGGGGTGCTGGATGAAGCGGGCTGTGTGATTCCGATGATCACCGCCGACAATTTTGTTGACATTCAATCGGCGCTGGGCGGCTCACGTGGTACAGACGTGACGGGTGGCATGACGAGTAAGGTGAAAAGTATGCTGGCTTTAGTGGCGCAGCAGCCTGCGTTATCTATTCGTATTTTATCTGGGCTGGAAGCGGGGTTGATTGGCGCGGCGCTGGGCATGCCCGAGAGCGCTGGCGGCACAAGGATTTCACAATGAGCAGATTCAAAACGACATTAAATCCGGCCTGGTTTCAAGGCCGCCACAAACGCGAACCCTATTTTGAAGGCTGGTATTTCAAGCTGATTGATGCCAGCACGCAGCACCGTTATGCCTTTATCCCCGGCATCTTTTTGAGCCAGGACCCCCACGCATTTATTCAGGTGTTGGATGGCGCGGCAGGCACAGCCACCTATCACCGCTTTCCGTTGGAGACGTTTTGGGCGGCTGAGGATCGCTTTGAGATTCATATCGGCGGCAATCGCTTTGGCAGCGATGGCATTATTCTCAATATTGCATCGCCAGAGCAGACGATTCGCGGCGAGATTCGCCTGGGCGACCTGGCGTCGTGGCCGGTGACACTGGCGTCGCCGGGTATTATGGGCTGGTATGCCTGGGTGCCGACGATGGAATGTTATCACGGCGTCGTCAGTCTGGATCACCGTTTGTATGGCAGCCTGGAGATAGATGGGCAGACGGTGGTGTTTGAGAACGGCCGTGGTTACATCGAGAAGGATTGGGGACAGTCGTTTCCACAGGCGTGGGTGTGGCTGCAAAGCAATCATTTTGAGCAGCCTGGCACTTGTCTAACGGCGTCAACGGCCGTTATTCCCTGGCGTAAGTCGGCGTTTTTAGGCTATATTGTCGGACTGTGGCACGAAGGGCGGTTGTACCGTTTTGCCACCTACACCGGGGCGAAAACAGAGCAGTTGGCGATAACAGACGAAAAAGTAAACTGGGTACTGTCTAGCGACAGGCATCGTTTGCACATTCTGGCAAATCGGGGTGCGGACAGCCAATATGGGTTGCTGAAGGGGCCATCAACCGTTGAGATGGGCAAGCGAGTAGCCGAGACGTTGAGTGCCACGGTTTGGGTGAGTTTGACTGATTTAGCGGGGATGACACTATTTGAAGGAAACGGCCGTTTTGCCGGGTTAGAAGTCTATCATACAGAATTGCTGCTGAAATTTTAAAAAGACATGATAGGTGATGCGTGAAAAGCAGTCCTCACGCATCACCTATTACGTGTTATTTTAGTTATCCATCTTCATGCCGCCGCTGTCGCCATCCATGTTCATCGTGCCTGGCTCAACCACTGTGGCCGAGACAGTCATAGTGCCCGCGTTGGTAAAGTTTAAAGCGACGTCGATACTGGAACCGAGTTCCAACGGCGCTTCTTTACCGATGCACATGATGTGCAAGCCGCCTTGTTTCAGCTCAACGGTTTCACCTGCTGGGATGGGAATTTGGCCGCCCTCAACTTCACGCATGATCATCACATCATTTTCCATGAACATATTGTGCAGTTCGATGGCGCCACAACCTGCCATTTCTGCGCCGATGAGGGCATCATCCTGGCCGGTATTGTTGGTGATTTTCACCCAGACGGAACCGGTATCGGAGGGCATAGCCATGTTGGCTTGTACGTTTTCAATGACCATTTCCCCTGATTCGGCGCTGTCGCTGCTGGCGCAGGCGGCTAAACTAACTATCAATAAGAGTAAAACCAGTAAACTTACACGCTTCATTTTGCTCCTCCATAGAGACTAAAAAAATTGATAGATCGCCAGACCTGACTGGTTTATGAACGTTCTGGACTTTAGCGACTATGGACAATGCAAAAAATGTCTAGTCAGAAAGAGGTAGAAGTAAACCTGTCAGGTCTTTGATACTCGTTATTCTTGCGCGAGGAACCATTTTAAATCGGCCACAATGCCATCGCGCGGGGCATCGTGAGGATAAGCAACACGGGCGTTGCCTTCGGGATCAATCAAGAAGGCACGGGCTGTGTGGTCAACAAGGTAGCCGCTGGCGGCGCTGCCCTCGTGGATTTCATAGAAGATGCCCAATGGTTCACCAGCCGCGTCGATTTCTTCTTTGCTGCCGGTGATGCCCAGGAAGGTGGGGTCGAAGTGGGCGACGTATTTTTCCAGCACTTCGGGTGTGTCCCGCTCTGGATCGACGCTGATCATGATGACTTGCATGTTGTCGCCGTCTTCGCCCAGTTCTTGGCGTACCGCTGCCAGATTAGAGAGGGTGCCAGGGCAAACATCGGGGCAGAAGGTGTAGCCGAAGTAGAGGAAAACGTATTTTCCGGCAAAATCGCTGAGGCTCACGGGGCCATCGGCACTGGTTAGGGTGAAATCGGGTACGGGTTGGGGTGAGTTGACGAGTGCGCCTGCGAATTCCCGTTCTGATTCAGAAACGGCCGTTTGTCCGCAGCCTGTTATCATGATGGCTAAAAACAGAATAAATGCGTATACAGGCGCGAATCGTAAATCGTAAATCGCCAATCGTAAATCATTTACCGTCAATCGTTTTTTCATGGTGTGTCTGTTGCCTCATGTTCACAATCGGCTGCA
This sequence comes from Anaerolineae bacterium, assembly GCA_014879345.1. Taxonomy (GTDB): domain Bacteria; phylum Chloroflexota; class Anaerolineae; order Promineifilales; family Promineifilaceae. The sequence goes on from JACSSI010000015.1 coordinate 17,181, forward strand.
TCGTTGGCAATGGTGCGCGGGAAGGTTTGTTCGGCGATTGTGCCATCGGGCAGGATAACTTGCACCGTTACGATCCAGTCGCCGCTCATTGACCACGCTATGGGCAGTTGATACAGTCCTTTGTTCCCGTTTTCAGTTTCAGCCAGGATGGGGGTCATGCCGGCATGAGTCATATCGCCGCGTATATTGATTTTAGCATTGTCGATGGGTTGGTTATTGGCATCAAACACGCGAATGTTCAAAGTTTCTTTGCCTATGGCAGCGGGGAAAAGCGGTTCCACCAGTTCGATTTGTATAGCGCCAGTTTGTGTTTCCGGGTTGTGTTCTGTTTCTTGACTCACTCGCGAGCAACCAATCAGCAGTAACACACTCAATGTGATGAGTGCAAAGCTGAGTGGATGAATGATGGCTTGCGGATACCGACTGAATCGAGTCATTTTGGGCTGCTTCAAACGTGATGTCAGTGAGAGTTTGTGATTTTTTGTTAGATTTAAGCTATAGTTATCATTTTATAACGTGATGATGAACTTTGCAATAAATCATAGAATGGAGGGTGCAGTTAGTTTTTGTGTAACAAAGCAGACTACAAAAGTCTTGCCAATACGAATTGGCATTAAATTTGAGGAG
>JACSSI010000634.1 GCA_014879345.1 Anaerolineae bacterium
TTTGAGCGTAAACGGCCGTTTACCACCTGATGCCCACCCGGAATCAAACCCGCCTCCTGGCGTGCTTTCGCTTCCAACACAATCTGGCGGAAACGGTCTTGATTGTCTAGTTTCACCGTCAACAGCATATCGCGCATGATGTCGAGCAGTTCCTGGCTCTGATCCATTGTCGCCTTACCGCGCAGGAACATCCAGGCGGCGCTGTCATTACTGGTCGCTTTGGTAGACATAAAGTACGAAGGGCCAATACCACCCGTTTTACGACCGATACGCCGGGATAGCTTAACATAATCTTCAGTTTCAGTGCCTAGTTTCAGCATTGAACGGCCAAAATGCTTGACATAAGGCAAGAGTTCCACCGGCACTTGTTTGAGATTGAACCCAACTTCTAAGTAGACAATACCGTTGGTAAACAAATCATGGTGCAAAATAGTGCTGCCATGCGCCTCGCTCTCTGCGCTCGGAATTGATTTACCTTCTTTGTCCAGATCGGCCAAAGTCAGCATGGGGATGGCGGCTAACGCTTCCGGTGTGTCTGGCGTTTCTTGCCGCACTTTGAGGGCGGCCGTGTTGGCGATAATTTCTTCCAGTTCCGCTTCACTCATTTGGGCTTTGATGGCGGCTAGTTTCTCTTTTTCGGCCGCTTCTTTGCGCTGGTTGAGGGTGTCGTCTGGTTCTAGCAGGAGCGTGACCCGGTGAGTATTGTCGAGCAAATACGTTTTGATAAGCTCTTGGAAGAAGGTGGGATTGTTGGTGATGTTGGACTTAACGGCCGTTAACGGCCCCTCATATTTCAACGGAATCAACGGATCACGGCCGTAATTCCAGGTGTTCATGGTGCGCATCAGCAAACCCAGGCCACGCGGGTAAGAGCCGGTATTGTTTTCGCGCAAGCTGAACTCGATGCTGTTGAGCGCCGCTTCAATCATGTCTGGCTCCAGGCCATCCACCGCAAGCTGGTTCAAGGTATCGTAAACCAGGGTTTCCACTTTCCCGGCATTTTCTTTGCGAATGCCCTTCATACCCACGCCAAACGTCATCTGGCGCAGCGAGGTTGACAAGCCACTGCCCGTCAAATCTTCACCCAAGCCGGAATCAATCAACGCTTTGCGTAACGGCGACGCTTGCGTCCCTACAATCGCATGAGACAAAATGCTCAAGCTCCACACCAACTCCGTATCGACCGATTCTGGCAGCATCCAAGTAATGTCGATCATCGCTTTGTTGCCATCTGCCCCCCCTTCTTCGACACTGTAGGGAAAGGTAAACTGCTTCGGCTCCGCAAAAGGCTCTTGCAGCGGTATGCGCGAATCGACGCCCAACATATCATATTCGCTCAAATACTCATCCAAAATACGCAGTCGGTCTTCAATATCATCGTCGCCATAGAAGAAAATGCGCGAATTGGAGGGATGATAATAAGTGTCGTGGAATTCTTTGAACTGCTCATAGGTCAGGTCGGGAATCACTTCTGGATCGCCGCCTGAATCGACGCCGTAGGGCGTATCAGGGAACAAGGTCTGCTGTCCATACCGATACAGCACGTTATCAGGCGAGGAGTAAGCGCCCTTCATCTCATTGAAGACGACGCCTTTGTAGACGAGCGGCTCGTTCACGTCTTCCAGTTCATAATGCCACCCTTCCTGCTGGAGATGGAAAGGCGTAATCAGTGGATGAAAAACGGCATCCAGGTACACGTCAACCAGATTGTAAAAATCCTGGGTATTGGTGCTGGCGACGGGGTAATAGGTACGATCTGGCGAGGTGAAGGCGTTGACGAAGGTGGAGAGCGAGCCTTTCAACAATTCCACAAAGGGTTCCTTCACCGGATACTTGCGCGATCCACCTAAAACGCAATGCTCCATGATGTGGGGGACGCCCGTGGAATCGTCAGGCGGGGTGCGGAAGGTAATGCCAAACACTTTATTTTCGTCGTCGTTGGTCAGGGAGAGCAGTTCGGCGCCGGTTTTTTCGTGCCGCCATATTTGGGCGTCGGTGTTGAGTTCGTCGATGTATTCTTCTCGGAGTAGTTCAAAGCCGTGGGTATTCATATAAGTCGTTTTCCTCGTTTATTTTTAGGACACGGATAAACGCGGATTAAATTTTTTTAATATCCGTGTTTATCTGTGTTCATCGGTGTCCCATTTCTAATTTTGTTAACTGGTGGCGGCTATTGTATAGCTGAACAAGATGATTGTTAAACGCACCAATCAACTTCTAACGATTCGCATCATTTCATTGCCGCCACGTTGGAACTCGTAGGGAACGGCCGTTATCCGAACCTCATGCCCTAGCGCTGCTAAGCGCCCACACACCGGCTGCACGTGGGCAGACAATTCACAGTTCAAATCAAGCAACGGGAAGATTCGCACTTCTTTAGCGACCCGCAAGAGTTCGAGAACTGCCGTTACATGAAAATCCGTATCTAACTTTTTGCTGTAGAGGAACAAGAAGTGGGAGCGCAAAGCCAAATCGAAAGCATCTGAGTCGAAGGGGAGATTAGGAAGCGCGTGAGGGAGATAACGGCCGTTTGCCAACCCATCCTCATAATCAGCCAAAAAACGCTCCATCGCCGCCAGCCGAATCTCACCTAACACTTCTGGCGTCGGAATCACATCCCACACATAATCACTTTCAGACTGTCGCACCTGCTCCAAAATCACTGGATACATCACTTCGACCCGCTCACGAATGCCGGTAGCAGAAAACTGATAGACAGGATCACACGACACCACCGACCGACCCAATGCCGTCATCTCAGCGTTAAAACTCGCCGACCCATCGGCACAGCCCAATATCCGACCCGTCAGCAAGTCTTCGTCCAAGTCAAACATGTGCCGATACTCGTCCAAAGACCTACCCCATGGCACTACGTGTTCTAATCTCACGACCATTTCTAAATATCACCAAAGAGGGCTGAGCCTGTCGAAGTCCGGTACGGGGTTAGCAATACCAGCCTTCGACAAGCTCAGTCTTCGTCACGCTATAATTATTTTCCGTCGAGAAAATTCTGCAAAATACGCTTGCCATGTTCCGTCAGGATGCTCTCAGGATGGAACTGCACGCCCACCACCGGATATTCGTCGTGGCTCATGCCCATCACCTCGCCTTCACTCGTGAACGCCGTCACCTTTAAGTGTTCCGGCAATGGTTCTTCCACGATGAGCGAATGGTAGCGCGTGGCGTTAAACGGACTCGGCACACCGTCAAACAACCCTTTACCATTGTGATACACAGGCGAGACTTTGCCATGCATCAACCGTTCAGCGCGTACCACATTGCCGCCAAACACGTCACCCATGCACTGGTGTCCCAGGCAGACGCCTAAAACTGGCGTCGTCGGCCCCAATTCGCGGATGACATCGTTGGAAACACCGCCATCACTGGGGTCGCCAGGGCCAGGGCTGATGACAATATGGTCTGGATTGAGCGCTTTTATTTCGTCCAGCGTCACCTGGTCATTGCGAAATACCACAATTTCCTGCCCCAATTCCCCAAAATATTGCACCAAGTTATAAGTAAACGAATCGTAGTTATCAATTAC
>JACSSI010000635.1 GCA_014879345.1 Anaerolineae bacterium
GTGTGAAGAACGGGGAAATCGTTTGTATGCCCTGTGCGGAGACTGTCTGATCGCTGCCGGGCAAAGGATGGGAGTTATGAGTACCAATGGTAACGCAATGGCATGGCATGGGATTCCCCGCGACCAGATTGATTGGCATCCCACCATCGTGGCCGACCGCTGCGTGGGCTGTGGACTGTGTACTACCTCTTGTGAGCGCGGCGTCTATAGCTTTGACTATGAGCGCAACGTGCCGGTGGTGGTCAAGCCCAGTATGTGTATGGTCGGCTGCACCACCTGCGCCACCATCTGCACCCGGGACGCCATCGAGTTCCCAGCCACCGGCTATATCCGCCAGCTTATCCGCGACGAAAAGCTGCTGCGCCAGAGCAAAGATATGCTGAAAGCCAACCGCGAGAAGTATGACGTGGCGCAGCACGAACCGGCGACTATCTGAGATTAGAGATTGGAGATTGTGCAATCTCTAATTCTCCAATCTCCAGTCTCAAAAGGTTTTTTATGAAAGAAATCATCATCTTACCGGCGGTTAACTGCCGCCGCAGCCAGAAAGTGCTGGCCTACCTGGACGAAAATCAGGTTGCGTATACGCGCATTGACCTGGAAACAGAAAAAGGCCAGCAGCTCATGGCTGATTATGAATTACGCTCGTCACCGAGCATTTTGGTAGATGGCGTGTTGGTCAACCCGTTTGACATTTTGGAAGCGCCATCTTGCCGCATGAAAGTAACGACTGCCCGCCAACTGTTTGGCCTGCCAGCCTGAAAAAGGGTACGAATATGAGAGAAACAGTGACATCGGTCACAGAAATTCAAGAAATGGGGCGCAAACTTAGAGCCATTTTAGGACTGTCGAGTTCGGCTGTAGGGGTGCGCTTGTTAACGGCCGTTGCGGAAACACCGGTCGAAGCAGAACCTTTGCAGCGCCACCGCTACTGTCAGGCGGTGATGAAAGCGCGGCACGGGCAGCACGTTCTGCTGGACAGCAAAGGCATTGCCTGCCCGGCCGCCGCCGCTGCCTTTGGCTTTAAGGCATTACCGGAAGGGCTGCGCAATGGCAACGGCCTGGTTGGGTTTGGCATTGTGGCCGATCCTGAGACTGGCCGGCGCATGTTTGCCAACATGCCGCGTTTAGCCATGAACAGCGTGGCGCAGTTACATCTGTTCCCGCTGGATGAGGCGCTTTATGAACCAGACGTGGTGGTGATTGAAGACCAGGTGGAAAAGCTGATGTGGTTGAGCCTGGCTTATCTGAACGTGACTGGCGGCGAGCGCGTGCAAAGCTCAACGGCCGTTCTGCAAGCCGCCTGTGTAGATTCCACCATCATCCCTTATCAGGAAAGACGCTTAAACCAGGGGTTCGGCTGTTACGGCTGCCGTGAAGCCACCGACCTGGCTCCCGGCGAGACCATTCTCGGTTTCCCCGGTGAACTACTCGCGCCGCTGACGATACAGGTGGAATCGTTAGCCCAAAAAGCAATGCCCAAGTCCCGCGCCAAGAAGGCGTGGGCCATCCTTGATCAAGAAAAAGAGGCCATCTAATGGCACATAATCACAATCACACCACTGAAAACATCGGCCTCGCCTTCTGGCTGAATCTCGGCTTCACCCTGCTGGAAATTGTGGGCGGGGTGTGGACTAACAGCACCGCAATTTTGTCTGACGCTGTGCATGATTTGGGCGACAGCTTCTCGTTGGGCATGGCCTGGCTGCTGGAGCGGCGGGCGCAAAAGGGCAGCAGTGCGACCTTTTCTTATGGCTACGGCCGTCTCTCCCTCCTCTCCGCCTTGCTCAACACCATTGTCCTGATCACCGGCTCTCTGCTGGTGCTGGCGCGGGCCGTACCCCGCCTGCTCAACCCGGAACCGACCAACGCGCAAGGCATGTTTTGGTTTGCTATTGTGGGCATCCTGGTCAACGGCTTGGCGGCCTGGCGGCTGCGCGGCGAAACTGGCCTCAACGCCCGTGTCGTCTCCTGGCATATGATCGAAGACGTGCTGGGCTGGGTGGCCGTGTTGGTCGTCAGCATCGTGCTGTTCTTTACTCAGGCGTACATTCTTGACCCGCTGCTGTCTATTATCATCACCCTGTATGTCCTGTTCAATGTTGCTAAGAATTTAAGGAAAACGGCCGTTCTCTTCCTGCAAGGCACACCCGATGACATTGATGTCGCTGAACTGGAACGGCAAATCGCGGCGCTGCCTCAGGTACAGGCCGTTCACCACATCCACACCTGGTCGCTGGACGGCGAACACCACGTCTTCAGCGCCCATCTGGTGGTAGATGAGACAGTGACCTGCGCCGAGGCCACTGCCCTAAAAAAGCAAGTGCGAGCGCTGCTGAACGGGCATGAATTCACGCATACGGCCATTGAAATCGAGTTTGCCAACGAAGCCTGCCAGCTTGAAGAGGAAGCGGTATGTTAATTCAAATCGTGGGCATTGGCTGCCCCAAATGCCGCCAGATGACGGCCGAAGTCAAAACTGTCGTGGAACAGTTAGGCATAGAAGCAGAAATCGGCCACATTGACGACCCGCAAACCATCGTACAAATGGGCATCTTTTCCGTACCCCAGCTCATGATTGATGGGCAACTGGTACGCTTTCGGTATCACGGCCGCAAAAGCATTGAAGAACAATTGAGGAAAGCAAGCGCATGAGCGACAACGACAAACGATTTGACCCACAAAAACGGCACGGTCTTCTCAGTGAGGAACGGCAGGCACGCTGGAATCCGCCCCAATTTTTGCAGCGGCTCGGCATCCAGCCAGGACAGGCAGTTCTGGATTTGGGCTGCGGGCCTGGCTTCTGGACGCTGCCCCTGGCTGACATCGTTGGCCCCACCGGCAAGGTGTGGGCGCTGGATGTAAGCCAGGAGATGCTGGACACGCTGGCCGACCAGCAGCCCCCGGCACAGGTGATTCCCGTGTTGGGTGAACTGCCAGAGATTGGGTTGGAAACGGCCGTTACCGATTTCATCTGGAGCGCCTTCGTTTATCACGAGGTAGATGGCGACCTGCCCGCCGAAATGCTGCGCGTGGCTCGTCCTGGTGGACGGGTAGCCATTTTGGAATGGCGACCTGACGCGGCCGATCAATCCGGCCCGCCCGGCGACCATCGCGTCTGGCCCGATGAAGTAAAACGGGCGCTGCAACAAGCCGGATTCACCCAGGTTACAGAACCCTGGCGTGACGCCAACGCCTACGTAATCACCGCTTACAAAGGAAAATCCCATGCCTGACAAGCCCACCAACGCCGGCATGAGCTATGCCGTCACCGTCACCCGGCGAGATGAACGCCAGGCCGTGGCCGCCGCTCGCGGTCATGAATTGACGCTAAACATCAAAAAAGGAGATGGCACAGCCGGGTTCAACGCCGCCGAAACGCTGCTGGCCGCTCTGGGCGCGTGCATGTTAACCAACGTCAACGCCATCGCCGCCAAAATGCGCTTGCAAATTACTGACGCGCAAATGAATTTTACGGCCGTTCGTCAAGACGAGCCGCCCATCCTTACCGAAATCCGGTACGAACTGGTTCTCGACA
>JACSSI010000636.1 GCA_014879345.1 Anaerolineae bacterium
CAGACCTGTCAGGTTTACTCGAGAGATAAATAGCTAACCAGGCCAAACCTGACAGGTCTTTCTCGAGAGACTTAGTAGTTACCCTGATTGCAGTATAGCGGATCAGACAAAATAATACAGGGCGGTTCTTACGATGTCCTTAAAAGCGTGTGAAAGATGCGTGAGGGTTATAAATCTGCCGCAGGTCGTGATTTTTATGCACGTGGCTCATGGGGAACTTGGAAATGTAAAAGACTGCAAAAAGTTCTTGTCAAAGAAATTTCCACTGCTAAACTTTGACCAGACAGTGATAACAGGCGAGTTTCTTTGTTTTTAGGAGGCGCAGCGATGATGGCAGACAGCCCCCTCACAATCACACTTTTTGGTGAATTTAATCTGGTATCTCAAGGGCAGCAGGTCATTGCTCTAAACGGAGAACGTCCCATTACGTTGCTGGCTTACTTGCTGCTGCACCGGGAAACGGCCGTTTCCCGCCAACACCTCGCCTTCACCCTCTGGCCCGACTCATCCGATAACCAGGCCCGCGCCAACCTGCGTAACCTCTTCTACACCTTGCGCCATGCCTTACCCGACGCTGATTCTTATCTGACTGCCGATGCCATGACCTTGCAATGGCGGGGCGATGCTGATTTTTCGCTGGACGTGGCTGAGTTTACAGAAGCGCTGGCAGAGGCCAAAACGGCCGTTACGCCCCAGGAGCAGATCGCACATTTGGAAACGGCCGTTGCTTATTACAAAGGGGATCTGCTGCCCGGCAACTACGATGACTGGATCATTCCCATGCGGGAAGAACTGCGCCAGGCGTATCTGGATGCGCTGCACCAACTGGTGGACTTACGAAAACAAGCAGGCGATTATCGCGCCGCCGCCCGCACCAGCCAGCGCCTCATCCAACATGATCCGCTCGACGAAACCGCCTACGTGCAGTTGATGCATCTGCACGCCCTCAGCGGCGACCGTGCCGGGGTGCGCCGCGTCTACGAAGCGTGTTTGCAAGCGCTGCGCCGCGAATTGGATGTGGCGCCAGGTCCGGCCACCCAGGCTGCCTATGAAGAACTGCTGCGCCTGGAGGCGCCCACCTCGCTGCCAGAACCAGCGCCGCTAATCAGCCCCATCCGACCGTCACCCTTACCCGTGCCAGCCACGTCTTTTATTGGCCGCGAAGCGGAGCTGGCTCAAATTGCGGAACGGCTGGCCGATCCCGCCTGCCGTCTGCTGACCATCGTCGGGCCGGGGGGCATGGGGAAAACGCGGTTGGCGCTGCAAACGGCCGTTGGTCATCAGCCCGTTTTTGCTGATGGCGTCACCTGGGTGGGGCTGAATGAACTGCACACGCCGGAGCAGTTGGTGTCTGCCCTGGCGGAATCTCTCAACTACCGCCTGCGTGGCGCAGCCAGCGCGGAAACGGAACTGTTCCCCCTGCTGGCGGGCAAAGTGCTGCTGATTGTGCTTGATAACTTTGAACACCTGCTGCCCGCCGCTGACTTCTTGACAAGACTGCTGGCGGAGACAACGGCCGTTAAGCTGTTGATCACGTCGCGGCAGGCGTTAGAATTGCCAGAAGAGTGGCGCTTCGATCTGGATGCGCTGCCCCTGCCCGACGAGGAGACCGTCACCCTGGCCGATAACAGCGCCATGCAGCTCTTCATCCAGAGTGGCCGTCGCGCCGCCAACGCCTTCACCCCAACAGCCGCCGACTATCCCGATATCGCGCATATTTGCCAGTTGGTGGGTGGTATGCCGCTGGGCATCGAACTGGCCGCCTCCTGGCTGCGGCTGCTTTCCTGTGCCGAAATCGCCCAGGAAATTGAAAAAAGCCTTGATTTTCTCACCGTCAGCCTGCGCCAACTACCGCCGCGCCACCGCAGTTTACGCGCCGTCTTTGACTATTCGTGGAACCTGCTCACGCCCGAGGAACAAGAAATTTTGCTGCGCCTATCCATTTTTCAGGGGGGCTTTACGCGGGAAGCGGCGGCGCAGGTGGCCGGTGCAGACCTGCCCCACTTATTGGCGTTGGTGGATCGCTCATTGGTGCAGCGAACGGCCGTTGGTCGCTACAGCCTGCACAATATCATCCGCCAATACGCCGCCGACCAGCAAAAAAGCGATCCGGCCACCGACAGGCACATGGCGCAGCAGCACGGCCGTTATTATTTGCAATGGCTGGCAGATCAGGATGCGATTTTACGGGGGGCGCGGCAAAAGGAAGGCTTAACGGCCGTTGCCAGCGATTTAGCCAACATCCGCGCCGCCTGGCAGTGGGCGGCTGCCCACCAGCAAGCTGAACTGCTGCGCGGCGCCGCCTTTCCCCTGTTTTACTTTTATGAAATTCGCGGCATGTTGTCTGAGGGGGAAGCGGCGTTCGCGTTGGCGGCGGACTCATTGCCGCCTCAAGCCGAAGCGCTTGACCGGGAAAGCCGTCAGGCCGCTTGTGCCTTGCGTATTTACCAGGGATATTTGGCGTTTCGTCAGGGCAAAGTGACCTTTGCAGAAACAATGCTGCGCACCACGCTGGCAGAGCTGCAAACCCTGGCCGATGACTCACTGCTGAATGAGGCGCTCTTTTATGTCGGCATTTTAGATTGGTCGCTGGGGCGGTTTGACAGCGCCGCTGATGGCATGGAACGCTGCCTGACCTATGCCATCCAGCAGCAAGATGCGTGGGAAATCGTAGCGGCTCAGGTGTATCTGGGTTTGATTCGCCATGATCAAGGCCAATTAACGGATGCCCACCGGCAGTTAACGGCCGTGCAGGCGGCGGCTCAACAATTGGGTGAATCCCGCCTCATTGCCAACGCCTTGCTCATCTCTGGTCGCGTCAATTTGCTGTTGGGGAATCTGAGCGATGCCGAGAAGCAGTTAGCAGACTGCATTGCCATGGCGCGAGAGTCAAGAGATGCCAACAGCCTCGCCTATGCCACACTTTATCTGGGCATGGTGAAACAGGCGCAAGGGGATTTAGCAGCGGCGCGACAGATCATGACGCAAAGCCTGGCTTTATACGCCGATTTTAACGACATGGTGGGATTGGAACGTGCCTGGGTGATGATGGGCTTTCTGGAAATAGTGGCCGAAAATTGGGGGGCGGCGCAGACCCATTTTTCGGCATTTTTACAAGTCAAGCAGCGCACCCATTCCATTCGCTATAGGTTGGCGGCGGTGGTGGGAACGGCCGTTGTGCAAAGCAAAGTAGGTGATAAGCGGCTGGCGCTCAGTTGGATTTACACCGTCTTGCAGCATCCCGCTCTGGACTGGGAAAGCAAACAACGTGCCGACACCCTGCGCACGCAGCTAGAAGACGATCTCGCCGCTGACCAACTGGCCTGGGCGCAGCAACGGGCAGTTGACCACCCCTTCGACGCTGTTCTGGCCGACCTGACAAAGCAGTAACCTCCTTTTCCTCCCTCACATTCTCACACAAACGGCAGACCAAACGGCTGGCAAACGGCCGTTCCCCTATCATCTCCTTCGTAAATAGCATCGAATTGTCACGAATTAACACGAATTTTTGTTGGATAACACCAAATAAT
>JACSSI010000637.1 GCA_014879345.1 Anaerolineae bacterium
CGGCGCAGCCAGCCTCACCAAAGCGCAGTGGCAGGATGTGAAGGAGCATTATCAGTTTAACGGCCGTTATCTCTATCAGCTTGGGTTCTGGAATCTGCTGCATGAAGTGATGAGCAGTGAAGCGTTCAAATTCCTGCAAGATGCCGGTGGCTACAATACCACCATGACCAACTGGAACGCTGCTGAAGCCATCCCCTGGTATCTGGCTGATTTCGGCGAAGATGTCGAGTATCGCACGGTCAACGAGGGCATGGAAACTATTCCGCTGACGGTGGTGCAGAAATTCCAGGAGGCTGGCGGCCACATCCATACCGGCGCACGACTCAACACCTTCCACCAAACCGAGGATGGTCTCATCCAGCTACTCTTTGACGACGGCACAACTATAACCGCGCGTCATTTGGTGCTGGCGATGCCCCGTCGCGCCTTGGAACTGCTCGACGATGACACCACCTTTTTGCTCAACCCGGTCGTGCGTGACCTGATACCAACCGTCACGCCCCATCCGATGTTTAAGTTATTTTTGTGTTATCGGTATGCGTGGTGGCAAGATGCGGGGGTGAATAACGGCCGTTCCGTCACCGATTTGCCCGTGCGTCAGGTGTATTACTTTGGCAGCGAAGCACAAGGCCCCGCCGCCTACAACCAGGAACTGCGTGATTCGCTCGTCATGGCCAGCTACGACGATGGCGCGAATGTGGGATTCTGGACAGGACTGGCTGAAGAAGGCCATTCCACCACCCACTGCTTCCCGCCTTCTGACGAGCCGCGCTGGAACCGCTATACCTGCCCTCCCGCCATGATCGCCCACGCCCAACGCCAGCTTAAACTGGTGCATGACCTGGAATATCTGCCCGAACCCTACGCCGCTGGTTTCCAAAATTGGGGTCAAGACCCCTTTGGCGGCGCCTGGAACTCCTGGAACATCCACGTCAAAGCGTGGGATGTGCGTAACAAAATCGTGCAGCCGCTGGAAAACTGGCCCGTCTACATCATCGGCGAAGCGTACTCCGCCGCCCAGGGCTGGATTGAAGGCGCACTACAAACGGCCGAGACGCTGTTGACGGAGAAACTGATTATTTAAATTCAGAAAATCAAAGATTAAAGATTGAAGATTGAAGATTGCTGGAATCTTTAATCTTTTATGGAAGCAACCCCATGCCTGAAAAAGCCACCGCCTCATCCTGGAACATAAAACCAATGCCCGAAGCGCATAAAGAACTGCCGCTTTCCGGCGTTTACACGGAAGAAGAATTTGAAAAAATGAGCTACGGTTTCCTGCCCCAAGATCAGCAGGATAAATGGTTCATCTATTTAGAAGATGACTGGCTCTTTTTCCATCGCAGTTGGACGGGAACCTGTGTGTTTAAGTTGGAAATTGTGCTGAACAACTGCAAATATCACGCCATCAAAGCCATCGTCAACCGCGACCCGGAGCAGTACCGCAACACCGATGATCGGCAGGATGTCGAACTGATTTCATACCTCATCGACACCTTGCTTCTCGGCCGTTTTGCCACCTTGCCATCGCCCCAAAATATGTCTGAAGAAGACACGCAGAAGCACCAGCAACATGTCATGGGCAAAAAGGATACTGATGGCATTATCAAGTTGCCGGTGAAGCAGAATGAGAGTAAACAGTGAACAGTTTACAGTAAAGCGCACTGTAAACTGTTCACTGTACACTGAAAACAGACTATGAAACTCGACTCAAAACTCAACCCACGCAGCGAGGAATTCAAGACCAACCAGGCCGCCATGCAGAAATTGGTGGACGAGTTGGAGGGGAAGATAACGGCCGTTTCCACCCCACCAGCCCACGCCCAACAAAAATTCAAAGAAGCGGGCAAACTCTTGCCCCGCCAACGCCTCGAACTGCTGCTCGACCCCGGCACACCCTTCCTGGAACTCTCCCCCCTCGCCGCCAACGGCATGTACAACGACGAATCCCCCGCCGCCTCCAACATCACCGGCATCGGCATCGTCAGCGGCGTCGAGTGCATGATTTTCGTCAACGACGCCACCGTCAAAGGGGGTGCGGTCTATCCCATGACGCTGCACAAAACGCTCCGCGCCCAAGCCATCGCCGCCGAAAACCGGCTGCCTTGTATCGCCCTCGTCGAATCGGCGGGCGCGAATCTGCTCTATCAAGACGACATTTTCATCCTGGGCGGGCGCAGTTTTGCCAACCAGGCCCGCATGTCGGCGCAGGGCATCCCGCAGGTGGCGCTGGTGTTCGGCTCCTCGACGGCTGGCGGCGCATATGTACCCGGCATGAGCGACTACGTGGTCATGGTGCGCAATCAGGCGACGGTCTACCTGGGTGGCCCACCGCTGGTCAAAATGGCGACGGGCGAAGTGGTCGATGACGAGACGCTGGGCGGCGCTGATATGCACGCCCAAGTTTCCGGCGTCAGCGACTACACCGCCGCAGACGACACGGATGCCATCCGTATTGGCCGCTTGATTATGCAGCAGTTGACCCAGCCCAAACCCGCCATCAACCTTGCCCAACGGCAAGCACCGGAACCGCCTGCCTACGACCCATCTGAACTGCTGGGCGTGATTCCCGCCGATGCCAAAATCCCCTTCGACATGCGCGAAGTGGTGGCGCGGCTGGTGGATGGCTCTCGGTTCCTGGAATTTAAGCGGGATTACGGCCGTTCTCTAACCGTCGGTCATGCCCATATCAACGGCTGGCCGGTGGGACTCATTGGCAACAACGGCATTCTGTTTTCGGAGGAGGCCAACAAGGCGGCGCAGTTCATCCAGTTGTGCAATCAGCAGCGCACGCCGCTTGTTTACCTGCAAAATATCACCGGATTCATGGTGGGCACAAAGTATGAACGGGAAGGCATCATCAAACATGGCAGCAAGATGATCAACGCCGTAGCGACCTCGACGGTGCCGCAGTTTACGGTGATTGTGGGCGGTTCGTATGGGGCGGGTAATTATGCTATGTGTGGCCGCGCCTATGACCCGCGCTTTTTGTGGACTTGGCCCAACAGCCGCATTGCCGTCATGGGCGGCGAACAGGCGGCAGGCGTGCTCGCCATCGTGCAGGAGGAACGGGCGCGGAAGAAGGGAGTGGAACCAGACGCCAACGCCATCCAGATGATGCAAATGATGACGCGGCAAAAGTTCGAGCAGGAATCGTCGCCCTACTACGCCACCGCCCGCCTCTGGGACGACGGTATCATCGACCCGCGTGATACGCGGCAGGCGCTGTGTGTGGGGCTGTCGGTGGCGAATAACGTGGATTATGTGTCAGCGGGTGCGCCGCGTTATGGGGTGTTTCGGATGTGAATTTAGAACTTCTTCTCCACACGTACCCAAGAGGGTTGTGACTTAAACCCAAGTTTCAAATTTAACTGATACATCGGATTTTGCGAATCATTGCCCGTGAAAATTTCTTGCACGCCATTTTCTTGGGCAAAACGGATGATGTGCACTTTGAGGGCCGTAGCAATGCCGCGTCGGCGATACTCGCGCCGGACTGTTGTCACCCCGGTCATAAATTGCACCGGCT
>JACSSI010000638.1 GCA_014879345.1 Anaerolineae bacterium
GCGCGTAACATGAGTTAATCATATTCAGGTAGCTAACGGCCGTTGCTTGAGCAGTTTCCGTTTTCGGGCGGTTATTTGTGAATTGCTTTCTATAGCAGGCGTGATTTTAAGCTGTCCCACTGATTTAGCAAGTCTCCCACAAAAATGATGGAGCCAGTAGCACAAATCAGATCACCGGGCAGAGCATTTTCCCAGGCTGTGGTCAAGGCATCGGCGGCAGATGCGGCGATGATGGCTGTCCCCTTCAACTCACGCACGGTTTGGGCGAGCAAGGTTGGGTCGGCGGCGCGGGGATGGTTGGCAGCGGCGGTGATGGTTAAATCAGCCAGAGGCACAAGCTGCGCCAACATGGCGGGTACGTTTTTATCGCTGGGTGCGCCAAAGATGAGGATGAGCCGGTGGTATGAATAGTTGGCTTGCAAGGCTGCTACCAGTCGCTCAATTGAATCTGGATTGTGGGCGCAATCGACAAGGAAGGTGGGGCTGTTTTCGGCGTGATGGATGGTCTGCAAACGGCCGTTCCACACCACATCACCTAATCCGGCACGAACGGCCGTTCCATTCAAAGTGGGAAACTGGTCTTGAATCGTTTGCAAAGCCGCCAGCACCACCACGCCATTTTGCAATTGATGGTCGCCGTCTAACGCCATCGGGAACCGTGCCTGGTTGGGGATAAAATCGGGTGCAGGTGAGTGGTCAATGATAAGAGTTTGGCCGCTGCCTTCCCGTTCACCATGATAGCGCCAATCAGCGGAAACGGCCGTTAACGGTGAGCCTCGTTCAGCAGCAATATCAAGCAACTTGCTCAGTGCTTCCGCCCGTTGCGGCGCTATGACGACCGGTACATCTGGTTTCATGATGCCCGCTTTTTCAAAAGCAATTTCAGCCAGCGTATTGCCCAGCAGATCAGTATGATCCAGGCTGATGCTGGTGATAACGCAAACCAATGGATTGACCACTCGTGTCGCGTCAAAACGTCCACCCAGCCCGGTCTCAACGACGGCGATGTCTACCTGCTGCCGGGCAAAATAGAGGAGAGCCATCACGGTGACAACTTCAAACCAGGTAGCTGACGGAATGTGGGAAACGGCCGTTTTCAGCTCATTAACCACAGCTACAAAATCAGCCTCAGAAATCCGGCCGTCTGCATCATCAGGCGTCAGCACCCGGATGCGTTCCCGGAAATCCTGCAAATGAGGCGACGTATACAAACCCACCCGCAAACCAGCCGCCCGTAAACAGGAAGCTGTCATCGCCGCCACGGAACCTTTGCCCTTTGTGCCAGCGATATGAATCGCCGGATATGCCTGCTGCGGGGAACCGACAAGCTCTGCCAACTTTTGCGGACGTGTCAGATCAAGCGTGCTGGCAGCATCTTTGTCCAGCGGTTTACGCTCGTAATTGATGAGGGTATTGAGATAAGTTAACGCTTCATTGTAGGTTGAAAACGGCCGTTCATTCTTAGTCATAGGGCGGGTATTGTACCAATATCAACCAAAAATGGAACCGTTGACAAGGGATTCTGGCAGGGCTACACTCCCATAAAACCAGTATTCAGTGTTCAGTGAACAGTGATTACTGAACACTGAACACTGAGGTTACTATATGGACATACTTATACTCATCCACTCCCGCTTATCCCAGACAGTCGTTTTGTTTTTTCTGTTTTTAGGCATTTGGGGACTTTATCGCGCCATTCGCCGATACGGTCTCGACGGCAGCTACATGGGGGCGCTAGTCATCGGTCAACTTTTGTATATTGTGCAGGGCATTTTGGGTGCCATTTTATGGGCGACTGGTTATATTGGGGGCGTGTCCCGACCAGAAATGCACATTCTTTACGGCGCATTTGCTCTCGTCTTTCTACCGTTTGTCTTCCTTGTTTGGCTCAAAGGCGATGACTCAAATCAGGCACAATGGGTGCTGGCGTTTACCACGCTGTTCCTTTTTGGAATCGCGGAACGAGCTATTTCCACGGCGTAAAAATCGAAGATTAACGATTTAAGATTGACGAATCTTCTCTACATGGTGGCATCAGCAACGGCCGTTTCCTGCGCAAAAGTCGTTTCATTTCCTTCAAATTCTGCCGCCAATTGATGTTCGCGATCTGATTCCACATTCATGATCGTCGGCACAAAAAAGCCGACAACCCCCATTAACAACGTCGCCGCTCCGCCCACCACAAACCAGGACTGCACGCCAAACACATCAGCCACAGGCCCGGCAATAATCAGCCCAATCGGCGACATCAAACCCGCCAGACTGCCGATTAGCGTAAACACTCGTCCCTGCATCTCCGGCGCCACCACCGCCTGCAAAATGGCAAACAGCGGGCCATTCACAAACGAGTTCATATACCCAATCACAAACGCGCCCAACACCGCCACATAAAACATCGTCGGCGGCGTAAACCCAATAACCAATGAAGCCAATCCCATACCAATAAGACCACACATGCTCGTCACAATTTTACGCTTGAAGCCACCCCACACCCCCAACAGGAGACCGCCTACCACCAGACCCAGGCCAAACATCGCTTCCAAAAAACCCAATTGCAGGGCATCCCCCTTAAAATGACCCGTCACCAGTAAAGGCAGCAAAGAAAAGGCCGGGTTCAGCAGCAAGTTGATAAACATCGCCATTACCATAATCATCATCAAAGCAGGCCAAGACCAAACATAGCGCAATCCCGCCTGCAAATCCTGCCGGAATTCATGGCTAAACTCGCGCAAAGATTGAGCCGACTGGGTGCGCTGGTGTTCAGGTTGAGGGACGTGGATGAAGAAGAGGATAGTGATGGCGATAACGGCCGTTATCACATCAATCGCCAAAATCCCTTGCACAGGCAGCACCGCCAACAACAGTGCCCCCACTGGCGCAGACACAATATTCAACGCCCCCTGCATCATCTGGTTCAACCCCTGCACCCGCGTCAGATGCTTCTCCGGCACCATCAACACCACAGACGCCTGCATCGCCGGCCAGTGGAATGCACCAGCCAGCGCCCGTACAAACAAAATCACAAACACCTGCCATATCTGCACCGACCCCGCCCAAAACAAAAGCGCCAATACCAGCGTCGCCAGCGCCACCATACCATCCGCCGCCAACATCACCACCCGCCGGTTCCAGCGATCTACCAAAACCCCCACAAACGGCCCCAACACCACCTGCGGCAGCAGCCCCACCAACGACGCCATCGCCAACACCGTCGCCGACCCCGTCTCCTGCGTCAGCCACCAAATCAGCGCAAACTGCACCAACTGACTGCCAAACAAAGAGATTGCCTGCCCAGACCACAACATCAAAAACGACTTCATTGATTTATCACGTGGATTCATTTTTATTCCGTTCATATTTTATATTCTTAACAACAGTATTAATTTTATTAACATGTAAATGAATATTCTGGCAAATATCATAAACAATCAACACACATATGTCAAGAATATTATTAATTTAGGGTGCGGTTAGTTTTTGTGTAACAAAGCAGACTACAAAAGTCTTGCCAATACTAATTGGCATTAA
>JACSSI010000639.1 GCA_014879345.1 Anaerolineae bacterium
AATGAGGTGTTATACTTTGTGGCTGGGTCGAGTTTGAGTATGCCGGCGTTGGCTGAGGTGTTAACGGCCGTTTCCGCCCACAACAGCCTCCTCCTCGACATCAACGAATCCTGGGTTCACTTCGCCGCCATCCACCACGAAGACGGAGAACCGCTCGCTGAACCCCTCTTACCTGACGGCATGGAAACGGCCGTTGACCGCTACCTACGCCAATCGGCACGAGATTTCTTCTACGTGATGGCGAAGGAATAAAAAAAGATTGAAGATTAAAGATTGGTAGGTTCGCAAATCTTTAATCTTCAATCTTCAATCTTTAAATGGAACCCTATTCAAACAGCAATCATGTCACCATCATCGGCGGTGGCCCAGCCGGGCTAATGGCCGCCGAAGTGCTCAGTCAGGCAGGGGTACAGGTAGATTTGTACGATGCCATGCCCTCCGTGGGGCGTAAGTTTTTGCTGGCGGGACGAGGTGGTCTCAACCTGACTCACTCTGAACCTCTGGAACCGTTCCTCTCCCGTTACGGCGACCGGCGCCCCCAAATTGAGCCGCTGCTGCAAGCGTTTGGGCCAGAAGATTTACGCGCCTGGGCAGCAAACTTGGGCATCGAAACCTTCGTCGGCAGTTCGGGACGCATCTTTCCCACGCAGATGAAAGCCTCACCGCTGCTGCGTGCCTGGCTTGCCCGCTTGCAAGCCAATGGCGTCGCCTTTCATTTGCGTCACCGTTGGCAAGGCTGGCACGATGGCTCTCTGCGCTTCACCAACCCTGAAGGTGAATTACATATCTCGGCTGATGCTGTGGTTTTGGCATTGGGTGGCGGCAGTTGGGCGAAACTAGGTTCTGATGGGGCGTGGGTTCCCTGGCTGGCTGCACGCGGCATTGACATTGCACCGCTCAAGCCAGCCAACTGCGGTTTTGATGTGGCCTGGAGCGATCATTTCAAAGAACGCTTTGCTGGCACACCGCTCAAAACCGTCATCCTTTCATTCAACGATTCGCAAGGACGCACATTTGAACGACAAGGCGAGTTTGTCATCACCAACACAGGTGTCGAGGGTAGTTTGATTTATGCGGTTTCGGCGCTGGTGCGGGATGAGCTGGACGCGAAACGAGGGCTGATCCTGTCGAAGCCCGGACTTCGACAAGCTCAGTCCTCGTCTTATTGCAACACAGACTCAACGGCCGTTATCCACCTGGACCTCTCTCCCGACCGTACAGAAGCCTGGCTTGCCGACCGCCTGGCCCAACCACGCGGCTCCCGCTCCTTGTCCAGTCACATTCAGAGCCAAACGGGATTGAAAGGGGTCAAAACAGGTCTGTTGCGCGAGTTTGTTTCCAAAGAAGATTTTGATAATCCAGCAAAGTTGGCGGCTGCTATCAAGTCGCTGCCCATCCCGCTTATCGCACCACGCCCGCTGGATGAAGCGATTAGCAGTGCCGGTGGCGTGACGTTTGAATCTCTGGACGAAAACCTCATGCTCCACGCCCTGCCCGGCGTTTTCTGCGCGGGAGAAATGCTCGACTGGGAAGCGCCGACCGGAGGTTATTTGCTTACTGCCTGTTTTGCCAGCGGTTATGTGGCGGGGCATGGCGTTCTGAGGTATCTTGCGTAAATCTTGCCCGTGAAAAACATGCGGGATGTTTATGTAGGTGGTGGTTTTTTTTGTGTCCAATTGGGCAGATAAGGAGTGGATGAACGATGAAAGTTAAAGTAGGGACGTTTAACTTGAATAATCTCTTTTCCCGTTTTAATTTTCAGGGGGAATTGGGGGCTTCTCCTCATGAAAATTTAGGGGGGATTACGTTGACGTTTGGCGAAGATGCTTTCCGTGTCCGCACGTTTATGGGGCGGTTGGTGCGGGAAAAGGATGAAGCAGAAACCCTTGAGATTGCCAGTCGCATTAAAGATGTGATGGATGTTGATGTGTTAGCGGTTCAGGAAGTTGAGCATATTGAAATTCTTAAGCAGTTCAACAAGGAGTATTTGCAGAATCTCTATCCACATGTTGTGTTGGTTGAGGGTAATGATCAACGTCTGATTGATGTGGGCATCCTTTCAAAACTGCCAATCGGGATAATTGTTTCTCACCAAACGGCCGTTCATCCAGATGATCCCACCCGCCGAGTTTTTAGTCGAGACCTCCTGCAAGTAGAAATCCTGGGCAATAATGGCAAGAAACTGTTCACACTTTACAACACACATTTGAAAAGCCACTATGTGTCGGCTGAAGAAGATGAGGATGAGGGAACGGCTAAGGCCAACAGTCGGCGCAAGAGACAGGCAGAAACCATCGCCGCAATTTTAAGCCGCATGGAAAGACCAAACAGCCGGTTTGTGTTAACGGGTGATATGAACGATCCGCCAGATTCTGAATTTCTGGCGCCGATGCTAACCGTTGATAATCGGCCGTTGGTGAATGCGCTTGAAAACCCGGCAGAAACGCGACCCGCTAAAAAAGAGACCCAGGGTCAAGGCCCTGGCCCCCAGTCAAAGGCATGGACGCATCGGTTTAACCCACCAGGGCCAGAGTTTCCACAGTATGAACTTTTCGACCAAATTTGGGTCAGCCAGGCGCTTGCGGACAAATTCTCTAATCCGATGATAGACCGGCGTACCAGGCACAGTGGCAATGGCAGCGACCATGATCCGGCCTGGATTGAACTAGACTTGTAGTCAGAACGGCCGTTACCATTCAAGAAAATTCAATATGACAGTGCAATCCGCTTACAATCAGTGGGCCAGCACCTACGATACAGACGACAATCTAACACGCGACCTGGATGCGCAGGTAACTAAAAGTGCGCTCGAAAATGTGCATTGTCGTGCCATGCTTGAGCTTGGTTGTGGCACGGGTAAAAATACCCTGTTTTTAGCACAGCTTGCTGACTCTGTGGTGGCTCTGGATTTCTCTCCCAAAATGCTTGCCCAGGCAGAAACAAAAGTGACTGCGGCTCATGTGCAGTTTGCGCGGGCAGACCTGACTCAAAAATGGCCGATTTCAGATCATTCTGTTGACTATATTGTGTGTAATCTTGTTTTGGAACACATTGAAGACCTCAGGTTTATATTTTCTGAGGCGTCTCGGACATTGACAGAAGGTGGGCGATTTTTTATCAGTGAACTGCATCCATTTAAGCAATATCTCGGCGGTAAAGCGAATTTCAGCCAGGGTAGTAGAGCCATAGAGATTCCAGCCTTTATCCACCATGTTTCAGATTTTTTGGCGGCAGCTTTAGAAAATGAGTTGAGATTGATAGACTTGGGGGAATGGTGGCACGAACATGATCAAAATCAGCCACCAAGACTGGTCACATTTTTGTTTGAGGTGTGATCGGTCTTGGTGGCTGATAAGCTTGTTGGGTAAAAATTCCAAGAATCGGTGGGGTTTACTTTTTCTGAGACGTTGCTTTTTTGTTTTTCTTTTTCTTCTTATTTTTCTTAGCTTTCTTCTCTTTTTTAACGTCTTTTTTCTTTTTATTTGATTTCTTGTCTTTTTTGGTTTTTTTGCTGTCTTTCG